>DRPO01000291.1 GCA_011330835.1 Gammaproteobacteria bacterium
CGTGTCCGCCTCCGATGTTTCGACGCCACTACCGCCAAAATGGGAAGGCGGGCTAGAATAGGGGCCGATCATCACTGATGGGCGCGCCCATGAACGACGGCCCCAAGGATCCTTTTCCCGCTCCGGGCATCGACTACAGACAACTCGCCGAAAACATCAAGCGTTGGGCCGTCGAGCTGGGCTTCCAGGCGGCGGCGATCACCGATGTCGATCTGAGCGAGCATGAGCCCGGGTTTCTCGAATGGCTGGAACTCGGCTTTCACGGGGAGATGGGCTACATGGCCCGGCATGGGCTGAAACGCTGTCGTCCCGCGGAGCTGGAGCCGGGAACGCGGCGCATCATCAGCCTGCGGATGGATTATCTGCCGTCGAAGGCGGAGGAGCCCTGGTCAGTCCTCGAAAATTCCAGGCTGGCTTATATATCGCGCTACGCGCTGGGACGCGATTATCACAAGCTGATGCGCAAGCGTTTGCAGCAACTGGCGCGGAAGATCGAGACGGTGGTCGGCGCATTCGGCTACCGCGCCTTCGTGGATAGCGCGCCGGTGCTGGAAAAACCGATCGCGGAGAAGGCGGGGCTGGGGTGGCTGGGCAAACACACCAATGTGATTTCCCGGGATGCGGGGTCCTGGTTTTTTCTCGGCGAGCTGTTCACCGACCTGCCCCTGCCCCGAGACCCACCGACGACTGACAACCACTGTGGCGATTGCGTCGCCTGTATCGACATCTGCCCGACTCGCGCCATTGTCGCGCCCGGCAAGCTGGATGCGCGGCGCTGCATCTCCTATCTGACGATCGAATACCGGGGCGTCATTCCGCTGGAGCTGCGCCCGCTGATCGGCAACCGCATCTACGGCTGCGACGACTGCCAGCTGGTCTGCCCGTGGAATCGCTTCGCGCGATACAGTGTCGAAGCGGATTTCCAGCCCCGACACGGGCTCGACGCCGCCGCGCTGACCACGCTGTTTCGCTGGACGGAGGCGGAATTCCTGGAACGCCTCCAGGGCTCGCCGATCCGCCGGATTGGACACGAATGCTGGCGGCGAAACATCGCCGTGGCGATGGGCAACGCGGAACCGGACGCCGAGATCGTCGAACTGCTGGCCAACGCCCGGGACGCGGCGTCGGAGATGCTGCGGGAGCACATCGACTGGGCGCTGGCGCGCCAGCAAACCCGGCGCGGCGGATAGCGACCTGGGCTAACTCAATGTTTTTCTCATGTGTCGCCGCAGATTGGCGACAAACTGGATCTTGCCGCAAACCGGGCAGCGGAAACGCGCTCCATGCGGAAACAACAGATGTTGCCATACCGATCGCCTGACCCGATCCGGGTTGCCGAGTTTCTCCCCACACTGCTTGCAGGGAACGCAAACGTGATAATGCCCCAAGGTTACCTCCCGAAGTCTGTTCCCCGTTGACCGGGTTCCTTGGGGCTTAGAGTGTAAAACTATGTCGATAATTCCCCGCGAAATGAGAAAATGATCTCGGAACGCCGGCGCCAGGTTCAACGTCTCGACCGAAAAAACGACCGGAGCATTTCAGCGCTAGCCTCCCCCAGGACGCCGCCTGTCACTTCCGGCGCGTGATTATTGCGCGAATCGCTCAGTATGGAAAAAACGCTGCCCGCGGCGCCGGTCCGGGGATCGGCGGCGCCATAGACCACTCGCCCCACCCGGGCGTGAACGAGGGCGCCCGCGCACATCGCGCAAGGCTCCAGCGTGACGTAAAGCGTGGCGCCCGGCAGCCGATAGTTTCCCACCGCCCGACCGGCTTGCCGCAACGCGACAATCTCCGCGTGCGCGCTGGGGTCGCACCGCCCGATGGGCTGATTCCAGCCCTCGACAACCTGCTCGCCCCCATCGTCATCCGCCAGCACCAACACCGCGCCAACCGGAACCTCCCCTTCGGCCTCGGCCTTTCGGGCGAGATTCAGCGCGCGCTGCATCCAGTATTCGTCACGGCCAAGGTTCATTGTTTATACTTCTCGCGTTCACGAATACCCCATTCAGGGTGCGCGTCTTTTCGCCGATAGCCGCGTTGTGAAATCCGACATCACTCCACCACGCCTGCGTTTTTCCTCCTTGCTCTCACGAAAATCCACGTGCTCCAGATGGGCTATTCTCAATCACAAGCGGTCTATTTGGAAGGGACACACCGGTTGCTAACCTTTTTCGCCCAGAGCCGCGGAAGAATAGCTCTCTCGATCCGCAATACCGCTCTCAGAGTATACCTCTTGCGATCAAGAATACCCCATTTAGGGCGCGCATCTTTTCGCCGATAGCTGCGTTGAAAAAACTGCCATAGCCCCACTATGCCTGCGTTTTTGCGCCTTGCTCTCGACGAAAACCTACGCACCCTAAATGGGGTATTCTTGAACTCAAGAGGTATATCCGGTAGCCGTGGACAACGAGCCCCCCGATTTCTCCTCCCCGGCGCGCCGACGAACTATCCAGCCCGCCAATGACGACGCCAGCAACAACGCGAGCAAAAGCCGCCAGGAATCGAAGTGGGGGCGCATCCGGGCGAGCATTTCGCGCAGCGCGTCGCCGAGATCGCTGTTCCTCGGATCCTCCAGGCCGAGCAGATCCGCCGTTCGATAGTAGTTCGACGCCAGCAGCGCGTTCATGTTCTTCAGGGTAAACGGCTCCACGTTCTGGAGCGCGAATTCACGGCTTTCGTGGGAATAGACCTCGCTGCCCTCGCGGTAGCCTTCTTCTTCTAGATAGCGAATCAGCGTCCGCGTCGAGGTCATGTCGCGTTTGCCCGCATAGACGTAGCGGTGATTGCCGCGCGCCCCGCCGCCGGTGGCGATCAGGTTCCAGTAGGGGAACACGGCGTCCACGGAGCGCAGAATCCGCATCGATGTGGCGTCATGCGCCCAGGGACGGGGGCGCGACTGGGTGGATTCGGAGAACAGCCCGTCCGATTTGAGGCGTTGGCGCACCAGGCGGAAAAAATCGCGGTTGTGCAACAACATCGTGCCCAGGTAATACGGCGCGGAAATGTCCATGATGATCAGGTCGTATTGTTCTTCATGGGTCATGAGGTAATGACGGGCGTCGTCGATGACGATTTCCTCGTTGGGATGGTCGCCGGCGCCCAGGTTGACTTCGGACCAGTAGCGCCGGGCGGATTCGACCACCAGTGGATCGATTTCCACCAGAGTGGTTTTTTCCGCGTAAGGCCGGACGCGCGCCAGGCTGCTCAGGGAACCGGCGCCCAGAATCAGGATGCGCAGCTTTCGGCCTTTCTTCTCGGCCAGAAAGCGCGCCGGAACCCGGGCCAGGAACCACGTGAACTCGCTCAGCCCGGTTTCGGAAACCCCGCTCCGATCCGATCCGTTTTTCACGCGGTAATAATTGAC
>DRPO01000292.1 GCA_011330835.1 Gammaproteobacteria bacterium
GGATGCGCATCACCTCTTGCCGTATCGTGGGGCAGAGCATTAGTTGGATCGCTGCGGCGTCATCCAGCTTGATCGCCTGCTCCACCAGCTGTTTGCACACCCCCTGAGCGCCAAATGCAGCCACCCATATATTGCTGTCGAACAGCAGCTTCACGAAATGTCCCGAAACACATCCTCATCGGTAAGGTATCCGGCCGCCCGCGCCTTGGGCGCAATGACCCGGCGCGCTTCCCTGAACAACTCCAGCCTGCTCTGCCGACGCAGCATATCACGCACCAGATCACTCTTGCTGCGGTGCTGGCGGCGGGCCATTTCAGCCAGCAGCTTGTCGAGTTCGTCGTCGATACGAATGGTCAGTGTCGTCATGGCGGCATCCCCTTCTTCAAGTCACGCATTACATTGTAACGCAACGGGAGGGCTTGCTCCGATCCACCGAAATTTCAAACCATGTCAAGGAGAAAAGCGTGTTCCTCTTTTGGAAGTCTTGGGCCAAACTGGCTGACGACTCGGGATGAGGCGAGGCTGGCGAGCTTGCCGGCCTGTTCGAAGCTGTCGCCCCGGGTGATGGCGTAGAGAAATGCGCCGGCGAACATGTCGCCCGCGCCGTTGCTGTCGATGGCCTTGACGGGGTGGGGAGCGATGTGGATTTCCTGTTGGCCGTCGTACAGGAGCGCCCCCTGGCTTCCGCGCGTGATGGCGAAGGTTTTGGCCAGGGGCTTGAGCGCGGCGACGGCTTCGGGGAGGGTTTCGGTCTGGGTGTAGGCCAGCGCTTCGGCTTCGTTGCAGAACAGCAGGTCGACGCCATCGTCGACCATTTCTTCGAGGCCTTCGCGGAAGAATTGCACCATGGCGGGGTCGGAGAAGGTGAGAGCGATTTTTACGCCGGCTTCTCGGGCGATCCTGCGGGCGTCGAGCGTGGCTTGCTTGCCGCTGGGCGAGGAGACGAGATAGCCTTCCATGTAGAGGTATTGGGAGTTGCGAATGGCGTCGGGGTCGAGGTCGCCGGAGTCGAGCGAGCCGGAGATGCCGAGAAAGGTGTTCATGGTTCTTTCCGCGTCGTCGGTGACCATGACGAGGCATTTTCCGGTGACGCCGGGCTGGCGGTTGCCGTCGAGGTTGGAATCGACGCCGGCGGCGTGCAGGTCGTGCATGTAGAATTCGCCCAGTTCGTCGTCGGCCACCCGGCAGGAGTAGAACGCGTCGCCGCCGAAACAGGCCAGCGCGATGACGGTGTTGGCGGCTGAGCCGCCGCTGGCCTTGTTGCCTTCGAAGGCGTCGAGCTGGCACATGAGTTCATGCTGGCGCTCTTCGTCCACGAGGGTCATGACGCCCTTTTCCACGCCATTCTTGCTCAGAAAGTCATCGCTGACTTCGAATTCCATATCGACAAGCGCATTGCCAAGCGCGTAGACATCGTATTTTTTCATGATTCGGTTTCCCTCGGGTTGATTGAGTGAATCGCGACGCTATTTGTGGCCGCTGAACAGTTCTTTCTTGAATGATTTGTTGTAGGCCTCTTGCGAGGTGATCGCCGTGGTTTCCAGCAGATTCATCAGCGTGCCATCCATGGTCTGCATGCCGAGGCCGACGCCGCTTTGCATGGCGGTCTCCAGTTGGTCGGTCTTGCCTTCGCGGATCAGGTTGGCGACGGCGGGGGTGTTGATCAATACCTCGACGGCGGCGAGCTGGCCCTGCCCTTCCTGCTTGAGCACCAGTTGCTGGGTGATGACCGCGCGCAGAGAGGTGGACAGCATGGCGCGCACCTGGCTTTGCTTTTTCGCGGGAAAAACATTGATGACGCGATCGACGGTGGTGGCGGCGCGATTGGTGTGCAGGGTTCCGAGCACGAGTATTCCGGTTTCCGCTGCGGTCACGGCCAGCGAGATGGTTTCCAGGTCGCGCATCTCGCCGACCAGGATAACATCGGGATCCTCGCGCAGGGCGGAGCGGAGCGCCGCGGCGAAACTGGGTGTATGCAAA
>DRPO01000293.1 GCA_011330835.1 Gammaproteobacteria bacterium
AAGCGGAATAATGGGCCTAATTCGCTAGATCGTCTTTACGCCTTTTCCGATGCGCAGGACTGATGTTTCCAGCGCTGCGGCGGCGAGGATATCCGCAATGGTTGATGTAAATCGATAACACGCTTCTTGTCATCGCGACGGGTTTCAGGATTTTTTGAGCAGTCCTTAGTTTGATCGAATAGACTATTTCGCCGGCTAACGAGGTTCGTCCCCCGCCATGCATCGAGATGATGTCCCTCAGTATCGAAACGGCGGTTCGGGCGGGCGAGAGCGTCAGGGTGACGAGCAGCGCCATGAGACCGGGCGATTCGATGGCTTCGGCCTTGCCTTCGTTGGTAAACCGTTTTACCGCCTCTGTGAAGCTGTAGTTGTGCGAATGCTCTACCTTTGCTTCTGGACAGTATCGGATACGATGCCCGTGCGCTGAAATGTGGTTCGCCCAGATTGTGTCTTCTGAATACTGGACGTGTTCCGGAAAAGGGTGTTCGAGCAGCAATGCCTTGCAGGCCGCCGCGCAGACGATGGAGAAGAAGTTTTTGCCACAGGGGCTTTCCCCGGTTGCCGGTAACGTCTCGGGAAAGCAGAGGTTGTAGTCGTATCTGACGGCTTGTCGCGCGTCGGGGCGCGGGAGTTGTCTTGCGTATGTCGCTTCGTCGGGCGATAGCTCGCGCAGCAGGCGGGCGAAGCAGTCGGGGTGAAGCGGAATCGCGTCGCTGTTCAGGAATACGATGATGTCGCCCCTGGCTTTTTGAACGCCTTGATTGAGAACCTTGCCGGGGACGTAGTCGCCTTCCGGGATGTCCAGAATGCTCAGGCTGTCGCCGTGGCGTTCGAGAATTTCTCGCGTCCCGTCGGTGGATGCGTTGTCGAGGCAGATGATTTCCAGGGGGGCGAGTGACTGGAGGAAGATGCCCCGCAGGGTGCGCTCGATGATCTCGGCGTCGTTTCTTGAGCGAAGAACGACGCTGAACCGGGGCGACTGGTTTAGTTGCGCTGAACCCATCTCCAGGCGACCAGGTAGAAGAGAAATGCCGGAAAACCGCCGAAATATCGGGCGAACAGTCTGCGAGGCTCCATTTTTACCCGCCAGAGCCATTCCAGGCCTGAGGATTGCCACTGTTTCGGGGCGCGTTTGATTTCGCCAGCGTGATAGTCGAACAATCCCCCGACGGCGAAGACGTCGTATCCGGCGAGCGCTTTCTTGTACCGTTCTATCCAGCGTTCCTGGTTGCCCACGCCCATGCCGACAAGAACCATTCCGCCCGTGTTTCTATAGGCCTTGAGGTGACGGATCGCATCGGTGTAATCCGACTGGTACCCGTCGCTCAGAGCCTGGATGTCGAGGCCCGGGTGAGCGTCTTCCATCTTTTTTGCGCATTTTCGCGCAACGCCCGGTTTTCCGCCAATCAGGTAAATGGGGGTTCCACGCTCGACGGAGAGCCGGCAAAGAATGGGGAGTAAGTTGGTGCCGCTGATGTTTTCCTTGAACCGTTTTCTGGTGAGCTTGGCGCCGATTCACAGACCCACGCCATCGGCAAGCACGAAGTCGGCCTGGTCATACAGACGCTTTAATTCAGGATCGCGAACACAGGTATTCACATTGTGCATATTCGCGAAAAATACGGTTCTCGCCCGGTCGTCGCGATGCGGCTCGCGCAATCGACGGACGACCTCTTTCGTGGTGACGTTCGAGATTGCCAGCCCGCAAAGCGTGACGGGGTCGGGAGTGGGATGGGCGCTATTGAATAATATCCGGGTCAAGACCGATTTGACGATGATCGATACCCGAGACTTGTTCTCCAACCCTTCCTGTTCGATTTTTTGCAGATCCTGGTTGAGCAGTCCGCAGTTGATGTAAGGATCGATGGGCGAAAACAGGCTCGGCGGACGCGCCATGTTGAGTTTCTCGCCAACCAGCGGCGCTCTTCCCTTGACCACGTCCAGTGGAGAGATTTTTCTTGTTTCCACCCATTGATTATCCATATTGCTGATCCATCAAGCCTTCTATTTCCTTACAGACGGCTTCGCCACACCGCTCCCAGGTAAAATATCCCTCGGGATACATTTCGGCGAACTTTTGCTTTTCTCCCTTGGCCTCGCTCTTTACGACGGCGCGAAGCCCGGCGCTGATGGAGTCGATATCCATCGGGTCGCAGTAAACCGCGTAATCCCGCAGGAATTCCCGCATCGCGCCGGAGTTGGCGGCGAGCACCGGTTTTTCGAGCATGGCGGCTTCCAGCCCATGCAATCCGAACCCTTCGCGAACGCCAATGCACAGTACCGCCGCGGCGCAGTTGAACAGCCGGTTATATTCGTCTTCGTCCTGGTGGCCGATGACGCTCACGGCGGATTGCAGATTCAACTCGGCAATACGCGTATCGATCAGGGGTCCGGCGCCCCAGTCCTGTCCGGTGAAGACCAGTTGATAGTCCCTGCCCAGCCCGGAGGCCGAGAATGCATTCAGCAGGTTCAGATGATTTTTTCCCGGATGTTCCAGACGAGAGGGATATAAAATAAAGGGCTTGCCCCCGAAATACCGGGAACAGGTCGCCGCGTCAACCGGGACGCGGCGGTCGACGGCGCCATTGTGTATCGCGGCAACTTCACCCCGCCGGCCCAGAACCTGCTCCAGGTCGCGAGCGGTAAATTCGCTGACAGCGACCAACTTGTCAATCTTCGCAAGCGTTTTCAATACGACCCACTCAAGATGACGCTCATGCAAGAAACCGTACTTGTACCCCATGAAATGCTGGGAAATATCATGCACCACCGCCAGCGTCTTGAAATGGCGGCTGTTCATTACCCGCCGGTTGCCTGACGGCAGCACGAACACACCCAGGTTCAATCCGGCGGCGACGCGGGGCAAAACGAACTTGTGATACATCGAGTTGACAAATGATTTCCCGCAATATCCCGGCAGGGTGCGCAATACGAACCCGTCAGGAATTTTCCCTGAAGAAGGAAAATAGGCGGAAAGTTCACTCTGCGTTCCGAACACGTGAATTTCCACGTCCTTGGCGGCGAGATGTTTCGCCAGCGAGCGCAATAGCTCGCGGGTATATAATCCGATACCATAATTCCCTAGGTCAGTACCACTCACTGATACTCCCACTTTGCGTTGCGGCATATCCATGGTCGGGCAAATCGACAAGCTGTTGTTTTTGTTAATTCTTGCGAGCATCACGATACCCGTGACCTACCTCGCCATCCTCAAATCCACAAAACTTGAGTGGATACTGTTGGTCGCGGCGCTGGTGACTTCAACATTGACCACCCGCCTCGGCGTCACCTTTCTGGCCCACGACGCGTTTTATCGGGGGACGGTGTTTGGCTACACCATACAAGTTGCGGACCTGATCTATCTACCATTTTTCTTGAGAGCAATTGTTAACAAACCGCCGCTTGAGACACAAGTGCTTGGCGGGATCTACCTTCTGTTCTGCGCCATTGTTGTGATCTCGGCGTGGGCGGCGCCAGTCAACGAGCACGGTTACAGTGATTATGCAATTTTTGAAATCATCAAGCTGGGCCTGGTTCTCGGAGTTTTTGCGAACCACGTCACGGAAAGGACGCTTGAAGCCCTTGTCGTTGCGTTGTTAATCATCGCCACTTTCCATGGAATGAGTTTTCTCTGGGATCGCTATGTCCTGGGCGTCTATCGCGTGTCGGCTTTTCTCCATCACCCCAACCTGATGGGCAGCTTTGTCGTTCTGGTTTCCATGCCACTCCTGTTCCTGTTGGCCGCGCCCCAACGACGATCAATAATTCAAACGTTCGTTTTGGCCATTCCCGCTCTTCTGATTTCGCTGGGCGCGATTCTGTCCGTGTCGCGCTCGGCGCTGGCGTTGATGATCGTTGGCGTTTTCTGCATTTTGCTTTACGTCGCGTTGCGCCGCGCCAACAGGGCCTTGCGGTGGGGCCTGTTGCTTTTTGCGCTCGCCATCCCGATCGCTTTCAAGGCGGCCGATACGTTCATCGAGCGTCTCGAATCCACGGGGCTGTCCGGCGGGGGCCGCGAGGAGATGGATGCGCTGGCGATCACAATGGGCCTTGACCATTTTACCGGCGTGGGAATCAACAACTACTCGCTCGCCGCCCGAAGCTACGATACCGAGCATTTCGCGGCGGTGCATTTTCATGATGACCTTCCGCCGGCGCATAACGCTTTTCTTTTGATGATGGCGGAAACCGGGGTTGTGGGCATGATCCTCTTCAGCTTGTTGTTCATCTTCCCGCTGATCCAGGGGGGCATCGCGCAACATCGCATGCCGGACACCGACTGGCGGAAATATTTCTTGCTCGGCATGATCCTGGCCACCTGTCTGTTGCTGCTGCAAAGCATGCTTGAGGATTCGCTGCGGCGCGGCGCCATCATGTACCTGCTGTTTCCCTACCTGGGCGTACTGACCGCCGCCCCGGCCATGCTGAAACGCGAACGCCTGAACGGGCTGGCGCCCGCGTGAAACGGCACGCCGCCCTGCTCAACATGATCGGCGTGGGGCTGAACGCGCTCACCCTGCCTGTTTTTATTGCCCTTTTGACTCCCGCTGAATATGGTCTTTGGATACTGGTTTCCAGTATTGCATCGTTTACGGCGCTATTCGAATTCGGGCTGAGTTTATCGATGCAGCGCGCGGTCGCCGACGGGAACCTGGCGGAACAGCATTGGCACAGTCTGAAAATCATGCTGTACAGTGGGCTGGGGATTGTCCTGCTCAGCCTGTTGGGGTCGCTTTATTTCAGCTTCAGCCATTCAACCCGGTCAGTCCGGGCGCCTCTGTCGGCGGCGCTGAATATCGCCATCTGCGCGGAGGGCCTGAGCAATGTGAATGGCGTTTATCAAGGCGTCTTTTTCGCCAGAGGCGAGAGTCACAAGGTCGGTCTTCTGAGAATCTGCACGGCCCTGCTCCGGCTGACGCTGATCTGGCTGGCCATCCGCGCGGGCTTTGGCGTCGCGGGCATCGCCTGGGCCGTCCTGTTGACGCAGGCCGCCGAAACCCTGTATTTCTCTCCCCATATTCTCCGTCATTTGGGGACGCCGGGAGATCAAGCATCCCGTTGGCGCAAGGGCGGCCATCGGTACCGCATCTCGCTGAACCAGTGGTTATTGAATCTCGGCCAGCGATTCGGATTTCGCGCCTTGCTGCTGGTCATCGGCGCGTCGCCGGCTCCGATGGACAGTGGCCAGCAAGCGCAAGCCACCGATGCGGTGCTGACCCGGATCGCCCGAATGACCATCGTCTACCGGGCATTCGAATTTCTCCATCTGATCATCAAAAGCGCGACGCCCGCTTACTACCAGCACATCCTCACCGAGACGCGCCCGGTCGCAACCCGGCTGGCCACGCGGACGCTGGTCGCCGCCTACGCGCTATCGGTCGTCAGCTTGCTGGGCCCGCTGGCGTTCATCAGGGCAGAGAACCTGCCCGACAATCTGCGCTTTCTCCAATCCAGTACGGTTTTGATCATCGTGACCGCGAGTTATTTCGGGCTACGGCTCGTCATGGAGCCGCTACAATACCGAGCCATGATGCGGGAGCGAATGGTGAACTTCCCGATCATACAGCTTGCCCTGTTTTTCACGCCCATTCTCATCGCGCTCCTCTCGGGCCTGACCGACGCCGTGCTTATCCTGCTATCGCTGGCGATGACCAGTGCGATGTATTTACTGTACCTGGCGCGACAAAATCGCAGCCTGGATCGACCCGCGAGAGAGGTATTGGCGAGAGGGTTTGTCTCTGGCATTGCGACAGCGGGTATGTATTCCATCCCCCTCGCGGGTCTGACGCTAATCGCGGTGGCGGCGCAAAGATCCTGGCTCGACAAGGTCGCATTGGCGCTGATGCTGGTTTACACGGCAGCGGCCATATTCAGGGTTCTCCGCTCGGGCAGCGTTTACCAGCCCTTAAGTCGCTGAAGGGCAGGCCACGGACTAGCTGACATATGCTTGACATATGCCATATCTTTGCTAGACTTTGCGTGAGTCGGACATATACTTCTCGCGTTCAAGAATAGCCCATTCATGGCGCGCGTCTTTTCGCCGATAGCTGCGTTGCAAAAACTTGACGTAGCCCCACTATGCCCGCGTTTTTGCGCCTTGCTCTCGACGA
>DRPO01000294.1 GCA_011330835.1 Gammaproteobacteria bacterium
AAGACCGCCGATAAATGTTGCAGGTCGCGCTGTATGGTACGTATGTCCGAAGAAAGCCCTCGTGCCTCCAGGCGCGCGTGGATCGATTTTGCGTCGATCTTTCGGGGGGCACGTGGTATGAGGCGAAGCATCGCCCACTGGCGGAAGAATGCCTGAGACATTAGGTTCGATGGTTTCGGCCCGAATTGTGCTGTGACCATAATAGCCCAGTCATGTTGGAAAGTCCTCCGGCCGGTTCAGGACGTTTGGGTCAAATTGCCCACGGACTTGCGCTTCTGGCAGTGCGCACATAGCGGTCGTCGCAGGCCCTTTGTGGCTTCGCGCGTAACACTCCGGGGTGACATCGGGGCCAGAATGCGGCGCATGCAGCCCTCGCAACGGAAATAACAGGCAGGCGCCCGGCTTGCGGAGCGAATATAGAGCGGGTGTTGCATCGTCCCATCAACTGGTGACGGGAACAGCAGCCGGGCCTTGTGCGGATACTGCACGAACAGCGAGTGATTGACGATGCGGTGTTGTTCGGGCAAGGGAGTGGTGTTCCTGTACAGCAGGTTGCGGATATTCGTGCGCGCCGGTTCCTCCAGCGGGCGAGGGAGCCAGTGGTGGGCTGAAAAGTCGACGCCCATCGCGGCGAGTTCATTCGGATACCACACAAAATAGGCGCTCCAGTCCCGGGCTGGAGTAAGCGAAAAGATCGATTGGCGGCTCAGTTGACCACTGATGCGCACGGCGATGGTGATGTCGCCATCCTCGAATCGAAGTCGGTTCGACGGCGCTAACAGGAAGCGCCATGCCAGTGCCGCGTACGGGCTGTCTGGATCGTACAGGCTGCCGCGATACCTCGGGTCGGCCGCGACCCGGGGTAACAGGGCTTCGCGTGTCGTTCCCCAGCGGAGATACGTTTCGGCTTGCACCTGGTAGTCGCTATGGTCGATGAACTCGGAGCGCATGCGCTCCCGGATCTCGGCCTCGTCGAATGGGCTGAGGTCGCACGGACTGGTACCAGGGTACACGACGCTTCCATGGATTGCCTGCGCGTTGATGGCAAAGGTGGCCCAACGGAGGTTGTCCTTGTGGTTGTTCAGCGGATCATCATCCAGGTGGGCGACGATCAGGTGGGTCTCCGGATCGGGGTTGACGTGATACTGGAGCGCCACCATGCGATGGACACGTACCGGGCGGCTCGATTGCACGTCACTGCCTGCGAAGCAGAGCTTGACGACGCAATAGCCGTCCGGCGTCAGGTTCTGCTCGAGTTCGACGATGCCGTTCGGCTTGATCGAGAAAATCCGCCCGTCCGGCGAGGCCCAGTAGCGGCCTTTCCGAAGCAGTTCTGCCACCCACGCCATGGCCGCGATCATGCGTGAGCGCAGGGTCCCTCCGACAGCGGTGACTGCGTCCCCGAGCGTGGGGTAGTTCCCGGACTTGAGGCGCCATTTCAGGGTCTTCGGCTTCAAACCGGTGAGCTCGGCAAGCTCGCAGATCGACATCCATTGCTCCTTGCCGACCGGAACGAGGGCAGTGTTGCGCCGGTTGCGGGCCTGCGTCTTGCCGTCCGCCCAGCGCAGGTTCCCAGGGTGGTAGCCGAACGTTTCCGATGCGCGATCAGCACCATCATTGGTGATGCGGTCGATCTGGAACCGGCCAAAATCGCCGTCTGGCGGCAGCCCGATATCGGCGATCAGATTGTCTACGGCGTGGCGGCCCGAGCCATGTATCCGGGTCTGGGCAGAGACCGAATAGCGAGCGTCGACCGTGATTCCACGGCCACCATAGTCGGAATACGCCGGATTCCGGGGATTGGAGCAGCGCTGGTCCATGTTCACCAAGCGGGTATAGACCGGGTACAAGGGGTGATCAGGTCGGGCATAGGGGTTCGACCGGATGCCGGTCCGACACGCCTTGCAGCGGCGGGAGCGGCCGCTGCGTACCGTATCTGCGCGAACAGGGTGCTGCTCGCCACAGCTGAGGCAGGTCGCAATCACCCAGTCTCGGCGAATCGCGCTTCTGGCGAGTTTTCGCCCGTCCGCCGAATACGCCCGTGCGCGGTACAACGCGATCTTCTCCCGGTGGGTGAGCCTGCGCTCGTACCGCCACTGCCCGAGGATGTCCCCGGGTTGGCTGAAAGATGGTTTGTTCATGGCGAATGCCCTTTGTTTCATGCAGTTCGTGATTCTCGTGTGCCTGGTGAAATACGTGGTGTGTTGTCGTCCAGGTGGTGAACATCGTATCGGGCTCCAGCGAAAATGTGAGCCCCTGTCTGTATGCTGCTATCAGCGTCGCTGCGGCGGACGCTGGACGATTTACATCCAAGCGGAGGGCCACGAAGCGAGGTGAATGGAAAAGGCGTTCCGGGTGTGTAATACACACACGTATTACGGACTACAGGGTACGTAATACGTCTGTTTGGACGCTTGCATGGATCGATGGATTGTGAAGTCGCGTAAAAAACCCGCCGGATGAACCGGCGGGTGAAGGGTGTTGAATAATGACCTTTATCCTGGATAGCCTACGACGGATCAGAAGTGTCCTTCTTGCTTTGTATGCTGGAGACTCGTGAAAGGTTCGCTTCCAGGCGTTCCATATAGCCATCAAGGCGCTTGTTAACGTCCTCTAGCCATCGTTCCAGTTGCGAACACTTGGCCTTCAAGCTGATCGTTTCGTTCCGCAGAGACATTCTCTCGTCCTCTGAGCACTGCAACGCTGCGCGTAGCTCTTCGCGTTCGGCTTCGGTCCCTGCGATGGCATCAATCAGCTCTTCGATCTGCTGTTCAACCGTTTCGATACGCTTGGCCGATGCCTGACGAATTGTCTCGATGTCGGCAGAAGCAGTCTCGGATGCAGTTTCCCAAAGCTTGCTCACCGCGTCCTGGAATGCCACTTCGACGGCCTCGGGGAGCACGATATCGCTTTCTGGATGCTCCGCTGAATCTGCGCTCTTGATCGATCGCATATACTTGCAGATCGTCGACATCGAGCCCCGGCCCCCGAGTTCCTGCCGAGTGGCAAGCACCGTGGGTTTCTCACCCCGAGCCACGATGGTTTTCATTGCGGCGGCGACCTGTTCTTTCGTTATGAACTTCGTTTTTTCCATAACAACCTCTCTATACACTTTTCAGGTGGTTAATCCGACCGGGAATGAGAATTCCGGTCGGTCCTGTGGCGTATAGCGAATAAAATGGAAAGTACGGACGGTCGTTCCTCTAGCGTCCTCCAGACGGCTGGCAAGGAATGGCCCCCACCACGCGGGTGGGGGCTGAAATGTGCTGGCCAGGCACGAATGTTTGGCCACGATTCCTCTTGATAACACTACGTTGAACACAAATGAAAGTTGCCAGGAACCACCCTGGCGCATGCTCTCGCTGCGGCACCACCCGTTCAGCTAAGGAGCACATTCACAGACTCCATTGCGGCTCCCGCCGCGAGTCACTTTTCGCATGCGCATGATGCTTTCGACGCCCGGGTACCACCCCAGGTCGGCCTGCGCCTCCCTTGCAGCTTCGACTGAATCGCCAACAAGGTTTGTGGTCTACTCACATCGCTCCCAGCCCTAGCGCTATACCGGCACCACCCGGTATCCGACGCGCCTTAGGCCTTCCCGCGTTAGTACGCAAATGTCGATTCGTTAGCCAGCGCCTGACGTTCATGACGAGGTGTTTTCCACCTGGCCGATCGGTTTTCAGGGGGTCGAGATTCCAAAGCACCTCCCTTACCGCCGTGAACGCGTCCAGCTTCAGTCATCTACCCGCTTCAGGGGTAAACACTGGCATTACTTCTCTTACCCGACAGCGACCTCTTCGGACGCCGTTACTGGCTTGAGCTATGCATCGATCCACCCAGGTTGCCCCGGGTGGTACCAGTCGTTCCAGATTTCTCCTCGCGACCTCATGCAGGTTTCCCTGCATGCGTGAAGCCCACCAGTCGGGACCAGGTTGTACCCTCTCGAGCACCCCCTGGTGGGGATTTTCACCCCTTCATTTGCGACAGGGTTCCTTCGGTTTTAGTGCACTTGCACATCCCCCTCCGGCCCGTTTCCGCGTCGCCCAATCTCCCCGAATGGGGGATTGGGTCGAACAGGGCATTGCAGCCCTGAGCGCCCGTTGCAGCGCAGCGAGCCCAATTACGGGCACTCCGCTACAGCACATGCTCGACCGCAGTTGGTGGCTGCGGTCTGGTCGGGTTGGTGACCCGACCATGGCTCCCTTTTGGAGCCAGTGACGATGGTGTCTCGGGGCTGGTCAGGCCCCCGGAATGGTGAGCCGGACGCCCCTTTTCGTGTTCGTCGTGCGACGACACTTCGGAGATTCCTGTCCTCGTATAGCGAATCCGAACGCTGATTCGACCTCGGACACTGGAATCTCGTGTAGTTGTCCTTGAATCCGGATTTTTCGCTATACAACGAAACCCTGAATTCAAGGAGTTAGCCATGTCGTATGAACTGAACGTCCACATCCACAAAACGGTCCTGATGCAGCGTCTGCTCGACGCTGTCGTCCGAGGCTATGTCTGGCACACCTCCGGTACCATCCCGCTCCACAAGGCTGAACGCCTCGTGGACAAGTTTGTGGAGCGTTACCACATCGACTACAACACGAACCAACGCACGTATGCCAAGCGCAAAGGACGGGCAAATGCCCGGCTCCTGATGCTGCACCAGGAAAGTGACACCAA
>DRPO01000295.1 GCA_011330835.1 Gammaproteobacteria bacterium
GGAGGGTCGGAAGGCCGATCTGCTGGTTACCCACGGCGTGGAGCTGGCGGCGGCGGTCGGGTTGGCGCGCTGGTTGCTGCGCTGCCGGACGCCGCATCTGGCCTGGTCCTTTTCGATGCCGCGCCCCGAGGCGCTGGCAGGCGTGCGTCTCCGATATTACCGGTTCGCCTTGCGTCATGTCGCCCGCTTCGTGATGTTTTCGACGTTGGAGACCCGGATTTACCCGCCCCTGTTGAAGATTCCCGCTGATCGTTTCGAAATGGCGCACTGGTCGACCGAGCCGCCCGCCGTCGGGGAGACCGGGGCGCTGCCCGCCGGGGAGCCGTATCTGGCCGCCATCGGCGGGGAAGGGCGAGACTACGCCACCCTGTTCGAAGCCATGCGGCGCGCGCCCGAGCTGCGTCTGGTCGTTGTCGCCTCGCCAGCCAGCGTGGCCGGTCTGACGCCGCCGGACAATGTCGATCTGCGCGTCAATCTGCCATTGAAAACGACCCTGGGACTGGCGCAACAGGCCGAGTTCATGGTGTTGCCGCTACTCAGTCAACGCACCCCCTGTGGTCATGGCAGCCTGATTTCCCAGTTCTTCATGGGCAAAGCGACCCTGGTCACGGAAGGCGAAGCCATGTCCGACTACATCCAGCCTGAAGAAAACGCCCTGACCTGTCCGCCGGGCGACCCGGACGCCATGGCGGAAGCCATCCGCCGGTTGGCCGGTGACGAAGCGCTCCGGGAGCGTCTGAGCCGCAACGGGCGCCGGTTTGCCGAAACGGTTTGCAGCGAAGCGCATACAGTTGATTTCATGGAGAAATTGCTGTGTCAGATGATCGGCGAGCCGTCCGGTATGTCGGGAGCGCTCGCCTGAGGCCTTTCAGCAGGCGAAGGCGCATTGCGGGCGTGGCGACAGCGGGGTCGTTCAGCAACAGAACCACCGTTGCCGCGTCGGCGGTTTTCCCAAGATAGCCGGCGTAGCAACTGACGCCGGTGAGCGTGCCGGTCTTGCCGGGGATGTTCGCGATTTTTTCAGGCAGCAGGTTCGCCCAGGGCCGGAATTGCTCAAGGAGCTGCGTCAGTTGTCTTGCCGTCAAACGGTTTTGCCGGGAAAGGCCGGCTCCCTCGTGGATTTCAAACCCCCGCCAGCCGAAACGGTTGGCGACATATCGCTTCATGGCCGCTCTCGATCTCGACATCGAGGCGGGGCCTCCGTCCGCGCCCAGCATCAGAAAAAGCTGATTGGCGATGAAATTGGTGGAATATTTCAGCATGGCGCGAATCACTGCATCCAGCGCGTGGCTGTTGTCATGGCGGTAGAGCAGCCGGGCGTTGCCCTGAACCCGGCGAAACCGGATATCGTCGGCCACCTGAACGCCCCGCGTTTGTAATTTTTTCCTCAGAATCTCGGCGAAATGCAAGGCGCCGGCGGAACTGTCGGGAATATTCACCCGGGCGCGGCTTCCGTCAGGCAACGACGCCGCGATTCGACGGGCAACCCGCGTGAGCGGCGTTTGCGGCTCCATCGACCGGATTCGTCCGCCCGTTCGCCCCACGAACACGGTGTTGAAATTGGCGGCAATCGCGCCGGGCGGCGCATCGTAGGGATTGTCGCTGTCCGACTGGCCGTCCACCTTAATGTCCACCGAGAAAGCGCTGGCGTCCAGATCGATACCCTCGATGACGCGCTTCGGAAGTCGCTTGGCGATTTCCCCGGCGATACGATCGATTTCCTCCGAGATCAGAAATGGATCGCCATGGCCCCTGACAACCAGACGGTGGTTCGGGGTGAGGAAAAAATCGGTTTGAAAGCGATGTTCCGGCCCCCACTTGTCCAGCGCCGCCAGCGCCGTCAGCAGTTTCAGCGTCGAAGCCGGAATCAACGGCTGATCCGGGCGCAGACTGAGCAGGGGCGTTCCATCGTCATCAGCGACCAGCACGGCGGACTCGTGCGTCCCGCGCAGCGAATCCGGCAGCGAAGCGGACTGCCCGGGCGCGCACAGCAAAACGAGGATGGCAAGGAACGCCAGCCGGATCGAGGATGTTGGAGAGGGTGGAGGCACGGCGGAAGTATACCAAAGCCCCTTGTCATTCCCGCCCCCCTCGTCATTCCCGCGAAAGCGGGAATCCAGCGCCTCATTCTGGATTCCGGGTCTTCGATCCACTCAGCCCGGAATGGCGGGCGGGGCGGTGGGGCTACGTCAAGTTCTTACAACGCGGCTATTGGCGAAAGGATGCGCGGCATGAATGGGGTATTCCCGGTCGCAAGACGTGTAAATGGGATACAGACCACATCCGATGCTGCATCGGGCTCTGGCGGGCGTGATAGAATGCCCGGCCCCGGAAGAATCCGGACGATAATAGATGACTTTCAGAACAGGAGTGGACATACGTGACTAGTTTTTCTCACCGGCTGCCTCGTCAGGGTGGTTTTACATTGCTGGAAATCCTGATCGTTGTGGCGATCATCGCCATTCTCGCGGCCGTGGTCGTTCCGAAGATCGTGGGTCGGGTGGATGACGCGCAGATCAGCAAGGTGAAAAGCGATATCAAGGCGCTGGAGGCGGCGCTGGATCTTTACCGGCTGGACAACTTTCAATATCCCTCGACGGAGCAGGGTCTGGAGGCGCTGGTCGCCAAGCCGTCCGGCGAACCGGAGCCGCGCAACTATCCCGCCGGCGGTTACATCAAGCGGCTGGAGAAGGATCCCTGGGGACGGGATTACCAGTATCTCAATCCCGGCGAACATGGCGATGTCGATATCTTCTCCCTGGGCGCGGATGGCCAGTTGGGCGGCGAGGGTCTGAACGCGGATATTGGCAACTGGGAAGGGGCCGAGTAAGCCGCCGCTGGCCGCCCGTCGACGCGCATGCCCGCGCCTGAACGCCTTCCGCGGAATCCTCGCGGCTTCACGCTGCTGGAGCTGCTGGTGGTGCTGGTCATCATTGGGATGATGGCGAGCTACGCCGTATTGCAGATTCCGGATCACGGGGACAAGGCGGTCAGGGAGGAGCTGGAGCGTCTTCGCGTGCTGGTGCGGCTGGCGCATGATGAGGCGATTC
Source organism: Gammaproteobacteria bacterium (assembly GCA_011330835.1). Taxonomy (GTDB): domain Bacteria; phylum Pseudomonadota; class Gammaproteobacteria; order UWMA-0217; family UWMA-0217; genus HyVt-560. The sequence continues at coordinate 3,051 of DRPO01000295.1, forward strand.
TGGATGGCGGCGATTTCGGCTTGGGATTTACCGATACCGGTTACGCCTTCTACGCGCTGGATGAGGAATCCGGAAAATGGGCGCCGCTGGCCGCCGACAAGACGCTGCGGCCCCGCGAGTTCCCCCAGGCGATGATCTTCCAGTTGACGATCGACGACCAACTGGTCGAACTCAAACCGAAACTGCCGAAAAAACCCCAGGTCTTCATCTATTCCAGCGGCGAAATGACGCCGTTCACGCTCATTCTGCAAATCGACGATTTTGACGCCGAGCCGGCCACGATCGAATTCGACGAACTGGGCCGTCAGCCGAAGCCGGAGCAGCGATGAGGGCGAAGCAACAAGACGGCTTCACGCTTATCGAGGTGCTGATTGCTCTGGCGGTGCTCGCGTTCGCGCTAACCGCGATGATCACTACCACGGGCTCGGCGACCCGCAATACCGCC
>DRPO01000296.1 GCA_011330835.1 Gammaproteobacteria bacterium
AGTTGTTCGCCCAGGAGGGTGTCGATGATCCGGTGGCCGCCGAAGGTTGTGCGCAGTGTGACCCGTCCGGCGGGGTGGCTGCGCAGGGTGGCGAGCAGCGCGTCGGCGGATTCGGCGGGGACGATGGCGATCAGTTTGCCTTCGTTGGCGAGGTAGAGGGGGTCGAGTCCCAGCAGTTCGCAGACGCCTCGCACTTCGGGACGCAGCGGGAGTGTGTTTTCATCCAGTTCCATGGCGACGCCGCTGGCCTGGGCGAATTCGTTGAGCACGGTGGCGACGCCGCCCCGGGTGGCGTCGCGCAGGCAGTGTATATCCGGACAGGTGTCCAGCATGGCGGCGATCAGGCTGTTCAGGGGCTGGCAGTCGCTTTCGACCGGGTTGTCCAGGGCCATGTCGCCGCGCGCATCGACGATGGCGGCGCCGTGATCGCCGATGTGGCCGTTGATCAGGATGCGGTCGCCCGGTCGGGCGCGGTTGGCTCCAATGGCGAGGCCCGACGGGATGACGCCGACGCCCGCTGTATTGATGAACAGTTTGTCCGCCGCTCCCTTGGGGACGACCTTGGTGTCGCCGGTGACGATGGCGACGCCGGCGCTGTCGGCGGCGGCTTTCATCGAGGCGATGATGCGGCGCAGTTCCGCCACGGGAAGGCCTTCCTCGATGATCAGCGCGCAGGTGAGATAGAGCGGGCGCGCGCCGCCGACGGCGAGGTCGTTGACGGTGCCGGAGACGGCCAGCTTGCCGATGTCGCCGCCGGGAAAGAACAGGGGATCGACCACGTAGCTGTCGGTGGTCAGGGCGAGCCGGTCGCCTTGCGCGGTCAGGGCGGCCAGATCGAAACGCGCCTGGTCTTCCAGGCCCCGTAGTTCGGGGCTGTCGAAACTTTCGACGAACACGGCTTCGATCAGGTCGTGCATGGCCTTGCCGCCGGCGCCGTGGGCGAGTGTGATGGTATCGGCGTGGAAAGGGGTTTGGGAGCGAATCATGCCTGGGCTGTCCTCTGTTCGCGGCGGCGGCGAAGTTCGTCGCGGTCGCCAAAGTTGTAGTAGGCCGCGCAGGCGCCTTCGGTGGACACCATCAGCGCGCCCATCGGAGTCTCCGGCGTGCAGGCGCCGGCGAAGACCTTGCACTGCCAGGGCCGAATGGCGCCCTTGAGCACTTCGCCGCATTGACAGGATTTGGGATCGGTGATGCGGATATTCGGCACGGAAAACTTGCGCTCGGCGTCGAAGCGGGCGTAGGCGTCGCGGATTCGAACGCCGGAATGGTCGATGGAGCCGAGGCCGCGCCATTCGAAGAATTCGCGCAGTTCGAAGACCTGGCTGATGGCCTCCAGCCCGGCCCGGTTGCCCGCGCTGGGGACGATGCGTTTGTACTGGTTTTCCACCTCGCAACGGTCGTCGGCCATCTGACGCAACAGCATCCAGATGGATTGCAGGATATCCAGCGGCTCGAAGCCGGTGATCACGATGGGCCGCCGGTAGTGGCTGGCGACGAACTGGAACGGTTGCTCTCCGACCACCATGCTGACATGGCCGGGAGCCAGAAAACCGTCGATGCGCATGCCGGGCGAGTCGAGAATGGCCTTGATGGTCGGCACGGTGGTGATGTGGTTGCAGAACAGGGAGAAATTGTCGATGCCTTCGCGTTCGGCCTGGAGCACGGTCAACGCGGTGCTGGGCATGGTGGTTTCGAAGCCGAGCGCGAAAAACACCACTTGCCGGCGCGGATTCTTTCGGGCCAGTTGCAAGGCGTCCATGGGCGAGTAGACCATGCGGACATCGGCGCCTTCCGCCTTGGCCTGGAGCAGGCTCTTGGTCGATCCTGGCACGCGCATGGCGTCGCCGAAGGTGGTGAAAATGACATCGGGGCGTTCCGCCAGCGCGACGCAGTCATCCACCCGTCCCATGGGAAGGACGCAGACGGGACAGCCGGGGCCATGCACCAGTTCGATCCAGTCGGGCAGCAGGGATTCGACGCCGTAGCGGAAAATGGTATGGGTGTGGCCGCCGCAAAATTCCATCAGTTGCAGCGGCCCGCTGGCGACAGCGGGAATGCGGTCGCGCAGCGCTTCGATATGCTGGATCAGCGTTCTGGCTCGGTCCGGATCTCTGAATTCATCGACGTATTTCATGGCGTTTCTCTCTTGGTGGTGGGTTGCGCGCGCGCCGATCCCCGGTGGTCGGCCAGCAGGGTGTGGGTCAGATCCCAGAGAATGTGGTAGCAGGCGACATGGGATTCCTGAACCCGGTGAATCGAGTCGCTGGGGACAACCAGGCAATGATCCAGCAGACCGCTGGCGAGCATTTCGCCCCCATCGCCGCCGGCGAGGCCCAGGGTTGTCAACCCGAGATCGCGCGCCTTGCGGAAGGCGGACATGAGGTTGTCCGAATTGCCGCTGGTGGAGAATCCCGCCAGCACATCGCCGGGGCGGCCATGCGCCTCGATCTGGCGGGCGAAGATCTGCTCGAAGCCGATATCGTTGCCGACCGCGCTGGTCATGGCGGCGTCGTGGCAAAGGTTCATGGCCGGCAGGGAAGGGCGTCCGGTGGTCACCGGGTGCTGGAATTCCACCGCCAGATGGGCGGCGTCGCAACTCGACCCGCCATTCCCCATGGTAAACAGGCGGCCACCCCCGGCATAGGCCAGGGCCAGCGACTTCGCGGCGTCGATCAGCGCCTCGGCCTGCTGGTCGAAAAAGCGTTGCTTGACGACTACGGAATCCCGCGCCTTGGCGGCGATGGAGTCTCGCAGGGCCTGCCGCTCCCGCTCCGGGTCTTTGCCCTGACCGCTGAGGAACGGGTAGAGGGCGTCCAGCGGCGCATCGCTCATGCCGCGCCCTCCCGCATCATGTTTCGCTCTTCGCGCAGGTCGCCCAGTTCCTCCAGAATGGCCAGGGTGCGTTCCGCTTCGGCCTCATCGATGCGGCTCATCGCGAAACCCACATGCACCAGCACCCAGTCGCCCACGCAGGCTTCGGGGTCGTCGCGCTGATCCAGAATGCAGGCGATATTGACCGGGCGGCGCACGCCCGCCACATCGACCCGGGCCATCAACTGTTCCGCATCGATGATTTCAACAATCTGTCCGGGTATGCCTAGACACATAATCTCGCCTCCTCATCTGATCATTCGTTAAGACAGGTCGCGGCGGCGATCACCGCCTGGCCCAGCGCCAGACCGCCATCGTTCGCCGGGATGGTTTGATGTTCCAAGACGCTCAGCCCGACCGCTTCCAGACGCGCCCTCAACAGATCCGCCAGCAGCCGGTTCTGCAACACGCCTCCGGTAAGAACGACTTGCGACAGCCGGTCTTTCCGGGCGGCCTCGATCGCCAGCGCCGCGAACCCCGCCGCGACTGTCAGATGGAAGCGCCGGGCGATCCGCGCGGCCTCCGCGCCCCGCGCCAGCTCTTCCAGCAGGACGGGCCACAGGGGACGGGGATCGAACTCGGTGACGTCGCCTTGCGGGGACAGCGCATACGGATACGGCTCGATGTCCCCGGCGGGATGGCTGGCCGCCAGATGCTCCAGCCGGATGGCGGCCTCGCCCTCGTAGCGGATACGCTCGAAACAGATCCCCAGCGCGGCGGCGACGGCGTCGAACAGCCGCCCGGTCGAGCTGGCCAGGGGGGCGTGCTGGCGGCGCGCGAGCATGCGGACAAGCGCCTCGACGGGCGTTGCGGCGAACCGCTCCGCCAGGACGGGAGCCTGTTCTCGCCAGTGTTCCCCGAAGCCATCGAACAACCGCGCCGCGAGATTGCGCCAGGGTTGGCGCATGGCCTGCTCGCCGCCGGGCAGCGGGGCGGGGCGCAGGGTTCCCACACGGGTAAAGCCTCGATAATCGGCGCGCAGAACCTCGCCGCCCCACAGGCCCCCGTCGTCGCCATGGCCGATCCCGTCCAACGCGACGCCGATCACCGGCCCGCCGTCGAGCGGCCAGCCATGCTCGGCCAGACAGGCGGCGATATGGGCGTGATGATGTTGAACCTCGATGATCGGAACGCCCGTTTCAAGCGCGCGCGACTGCCCCAGCCGGGTGGACAGATAATCCGGATGCCGATCCACGGCGAGCGCCCGGGGGCGATGCGCGTACAACCGCGCGTACAGCGACAGGTTGTGACGAAAATCATCGAACGTTTCGGCGTTCTTCAGATCGCCCATGTGCTGGGAGAGAATGGCCCGCCCCTGCTTGACCAGACAGAACGTGTTCTTCAACTCCCCGCCCAGCGCGAGCAGATCGGGCGCGGCTTCCAGACCGGGCGGCATCGGCAGCGGCGCGGGCGCATAGCCGCGCGCCCGGCGCAGCATCCACATCCGCCCGCGATGCCATCGCGCCACGGAATCATCCACCCGGTTGAGGATCGCCCGATCGTGCAGCAGAAAGCCGTCCGCCACCGGGGCGAGTTGCCGCAGCGCCTGGTCGTTATCGGTGCAAGGCGGCAGGCCGCCCACATTGCCCGAGGTCGCGATCACGGGGCGCTCCAGACCGTCCAGCAGCAAGCGATGCAGGGGGCTGTAGGGCAACATGAAGCCCAGGCAGGCCTGATCCGGGGCGACGACCTCCGGCAGCCCGCGGTCCTCGCGCTTGTCCAGCAGCACAATGGGGGCCGCTGGATCGCCGAGCAGCTCCGCCGCTTCCGCAGGGACATGGACATGGCGGCGGATCTGAGCCAGATCGCGCCCCATCAGGGCAAAGGGTTTCGCCGGACGCTGCTTGCGCGCGCGCAGACGGGCAACGGCGGCCTCGTCGCCCGCGTCGCAGATCAGGTGAAAGCCGCCAATGCCCTTGACGGCGAGAATCGCGCCCTGTTTCAGGGCCTCGACGGCCCGGCCCAGCGCCTCATCCCCATGTTCGATCCGATCGCCTTGCCGGAACCACAGGCGCGGCCCACAGGCGGGGCAGGCG
>DRPO01000297.1 GCA_011330835.1 Gammaproteobacteria bacterium
ACGAGCCGAAGACGCTCCCAGCCGCCGCAAGTCCGCTTGCGTTCCCGCGAGAGAATCCGCTATCGTCGCCCGCATTCCCGACCAGCGCCCAGCCGCGCCACCCCACATGACCCACTCCATTCACATCATCGGCAGCCAGCGTCTGGGCGGAGCCGAGAGTTTTTTCATGCGGCTGGTGACTGCGTTGAACGCTGGAGACCACGCCGCGCTGGCGGTCAGCCGTCCTGGCAGCGAGGTCAACCGGGCCCTTCAGGGCAAGGCGCCGCAATATCCGGTCGCAATGAAAAACCAGCTCGATATCGCCTCCCGCTGGCGCATCAACCGCCTGATCAAGCGCGAACGCCCCGCAGTCGTCCAGACCTATATGACGCGAGCCACCATGCTCACCCATGTTCGGCCATCCTCCGGCGTTTGCCACGTCGCCCGACTCGGCGGCTACTACAAGGTCAAGCGCTTCGCCCACGCGCACGCCTGGATCGGCAACACCCGGGGAATTTGCGACTACCTGGTTCGCGAAGGCCTGCCGGCGGACAAGGTGCATTACATTGGCAATTTCGTCGCCGACCTGAAACACCTGGACAGCGCCGGCGTCGATCGGCTGAAACGGGAAATGGGCATACCGGACGACGCCTGGGTCCTTTCGACAGCGGGCCGTTTTGTCGCCAAAAAGGGTTTCGATCGGCTGCTCGACGCTTGGGCGCGATTGGGCGACGAGGTCGCCGACCGTCCCGTCCACCTCATCCTCGTGGGCGACGGCCCAGATCGCGAAGCGCTGAAACAGCAGGCCAGCCGCTACGCCAACGCCGAACGCATCCACTGGCCGGGCTGGCAAACCGACCCGTCGCCCTGGTTCAGCCTGGCCGATATTCACGTCTGCCCTTCCCGCCACGAACCGCTGGGCAATGTGATTCTTGAAGGCTGGGCGCTCGGCAAACCTGTGATTTCCACCGAAACGCTGGGCGGAAAGGAGTTGATTTCGGCGGGTGAAAACGGCCTGCTGGCGCCCGTCGATGACGCCGCCGGTCTCGCCGACGCCATCCGCCAGTGCCTGCTCGACGACGACCTGCGACGAGGAATCGCCGAAAGCGGACATCAAACCCTGCAACGCGAATTCAGTTCAGAACGGATCGTCAATGACTATCTGGCGCTCTACTCCCAACTTGCCCGAGACATCAACAATGAATGAAACCATCCGACGCGTCCTGGTCTGGCCCGGACAACTGCGACTGGCCCACGGCCTGATCGCCCTTTCCACGCTGGCGCTGATCGCGACCGGCCTGCTGATCCGCCATACGCCCTCGGTGGCCGACGCCGCCAGCCGCCTGCATGGCATGATGGCGGCGCTGCTCACCGCCGGCCTGCTGCTGCGCGTCTGGCTGCTGTTCACCGACAAGACCAGCGGTCAATGGCGCGCGCTGATCCCCGGGCGCGGCCAGATCGACGCCATGCTGGACATGCTGAAATTCTATATCAGCTTTGGACGCTCCCCCCTGCCCGCCTGGCATGCGCACAATCCGTTCTGGATGCCCTTCTACGCCATGGTCCTGTTACTGCTGACGTTGATGGCGCTGAGCGGCTATCTCATGCCCTCGCACCCGCTGGTTTTCTCCCTTGTTTATCTACCCGCCCTGCATCGCGGCGTCGCCACCCTGATCCTGATATTTACCGCCGCGCATTTCGTCGCCAGCCTGTTGCACGACCTGAAAG
>DRPO01000298.1 GCA_011330835.1 Gammaproteobacteria bacterium
AGGACCGGAGTGGACGTACCTCTGGTGTTCCGGTTGTCACGCCAGTGGCACTGCCGGGTAGCTAAGTACGGACGGGATAACCGCTGAAAGCATCTAAGCGGGAAGCCCCCCTCAAGATTAGTTCTCACTGGATCCTCGAGATCCCTGAAGGGCCGTTGAAGACTACGACGTTGATAGGCTGGGTGTGGAAGTGCAGCAATGTATGAAGCTAACCAGTACTAATTGCCCGTGAGGCTTGATCACATAACACCAGAACGTTTCAGGTGTTGACTACTGAGATATCACACTAGATACATGCCAGATTGTTGGATTCCGCCGAATGGCGGGGTTCATGACAACCAGTTTGCCTGGCGGCAATAGCGAATTGGAACCACCCGATCCCATCCCGAACTCGGAAGTGAAACGATTTAGCGCCGATGATAGTGTGGGGCCTCCCCATGCGAAAGTAGGTCACTGCCAGGCTTTAAACACGAACCCGGCGTTCCGCAAGGACGCCGGGTTTTTTTATTTCAGCGCTCCGCCGTCTCTTCGCAAAATCCAGGGGGAGGTATATCATCGCAGCCTTGCCTTTCATTCGCGCCGTGCGTTCATGACAGCTCCAGAAAACCGGATACGCGAGATCCCGTACAACTACACCTCGTTCTCGGATCGGGAAATCGTCCTGAGACTGCTCGGACCGGATATGTGGGCGCTGCTCAACAAGCTTCGTTCGCAACGCAACACCGGTATTTCCGCGCGCATGCTGTTCGAGGTGCTCGGGGACCTCTGGGTCGTCAATCGCAACCCGTATATCCAGACTGATCTTCTCGAAAATCCCCGCCGCCTCGGCGCGCTGGTCGAAGCCATGCGTCACCGCCTGCGGCAGATCCAGTCCCGCGCCAATGGCAACGAGGATGCGCTGCTGCTGGCGGAGCGGGGTTGCGCCGCCGTGGACGCATTCGAGCAGTGGTTTCCCCGCCGCGCCCGCTTGCAAAGCCGTTTGCTCAAGGTCTTTTCCGCCATCACGCGCAAGGACAATATCGATTTTGGCGGTTTGGCGCGCGTCTCCCACGTCACCGACGCCAGCGATTGGCGCGTGGCGCTGCCCCTGGTCGTTCTGACGCCCGATACCGAGAAGGAAGTCGCCCGGCTCGTCAAGGCCTGCATCGACAACGGCCTGACGATCATTCCCCGGGGTGGCGGCACGGGTTACACCGGCGGGGCCGCGCCGCTGGAAGAGATGTCGGCGGTGATCAATACCGAAAAGCTGGAGACGCTCGGGCCGGTCGAATATAAAACGCCGCCGGGTCTGGAGCGGCAAGCGCCCGTCATTCGGGCCGGCGCGGGCGTCGTCACGCGCCGCGTCGCGGAGGCGGCGGAGGCCCAAGGCCTGGTTTTCGCCGTCGATCCCACCTCGCAGGATGCTTCCACCATTGGCGGCAATGTCGCCATGAACGCGGGCGGAAAAAAGGCGGTGCTGTGGGGGACGACGCTGGACAATCTGTTGTCATGGCGGATGGTTACGCCGGATGCCCGCTGGCTACAGGTCGAGCGTCTGGATCACAACCTGGGAAAGATTCATGAGCAGGAAGTGGTGCGCTTCCGGGTGTCCCGGCTCGATGACAATGGCGAGCGCTCCGTCGGTGAGGCGGAGATTCTCGAATTTCCGGGCGGCGCGTTTCGCAAGAAAGGGCTCGGCAAAGATGTGACCGACAAGTTTCTGGGCGGCCTGCCTGGCGTCCAGAAGGAGGGCTGCGACGGGCTGATCACTTCCGCCGAATTTATTTTGCACCGCATGCCGGAGGTGATTCGCACGGTCTGCCTCGAATTCCATGGCGACGATCTGCGAGAGGCCGTGCCCGCGATCGTGCGGATTCGGGAGATGTTCGAAGGCGATTCCCGGGTCGTCCTGGCGGGGCTGGAACATCTGGACGAACGGTATATCAAGGCCGTTCACTACACTCCCAAGGGCGCCGAAGGCCGGTTGCCGAAAATGGTGCTGATCGCCGATATCGCCGGCGACGATCTGGCGGACGTGGTCGAGGCCGCGAACCAGGTCGTGCGGATCGCTGAAGAACGTCATGGGCAGGGGTTTATCGCGGTCAGCCCCGAAGCCCGCCAATCGTTCTGGAAAGACCGCGCCCGAACCGCCGCCATCGCCGCCCATACCAATGCCTTCAAGATCAACGAAGACGTCGTCATTCCGCTGGAAAATCTCGCGGAATACAGCGAAGGCGTTGAAACGATCAATATCGAACAGTCCCTGATCAACAAATTGCGGATCATCGACGCCATCAGGGACGCGCTGGGAACGCCGGATTCCGACCTGTTCCCCCCGGAGTGGCGGCAGGGCGAAGAGAAAAAAGCCCTGGTCCAGGCCAAGCTCGACGCCGCGCAAAGTCATCTCGATACAGTGGAGCGCCGCTGGCGCGACATACTCGACAATTTCGACAGCGAGGCCTCCTCGCATTCCAGCCTGCTCGACGAGGCCGCGCTCGCCGACCTTCGCGAAGGCGACCGCATCATCAACCTGCTGCTGCGTCGCAGTCTGCGCATTTCCTGCAAGCGGGACATCATGAAGCCGCTGAAGTCACTGTTCGCCGGCAACGATTTTCAGCGACTGCGGGGGCGGCTGGATGAAATCCACAAACAGGTTCGGGGGAGTCGATTGTTTGTCGCCCTGCACATGCACGCGGGCGACGGCAACGTGCACACCAATATTCCCGTGCACTCCAACGACTACCAGATGCTTCACGAGGCGGAAAAGATCGTCGACCGCATCATGGCGCTCGCGGAATCGCTTGGCGGCGTCATCTCCGGCGAACACGGCATCGGCCTCACCAAGTTCCAGTATCTGGATTCGCGCCATATCGAAGCCTTCAGGAAATACAAAAACCGCGTCGATCCCAACGGCCATTTCAACCGGGGCAAGCTGCTTCCCGGCTCAGGGCTGGACGACGCCTACACCCCATCGTTGCGGTTGGTTCAACAGGAAGCGTTAATCCTCGAAGACAGCGCGCTGGGCAAACTCAACGATGAAATACGTCATTGTCTGCGCTGCGGAAAATGCAAACCCGTCTGCACCACCCATGTGCCGCGAGCGAATCTCCTGTATTCGCCCAGGAACAAAATTCTGGCCAGCGGTCTGTTGATTGAAGCCTTTTTGTACGAAGAACAGACCCGGCGGGGCATCTCCTTCCAGCATTTCGACGAGATGAACGACATCGCCGATCACTGCACCATCTGCCATCGCTGTCTCAAACCCTGCCCGGTCAATATCGACTTTGGCGATGTCACCGTCCACCTCAGGGAAATACTCAAGCAGCGCGGCAAAAGACGCGCGAGCCCCGTGACCATCGCCTCGATGGCTTTTTTGAACGTCAAAACGCCCGGAAAAATTCGCCTGATGCGCAAGGGCATGATCCAGTGGGGCTACGCCGCGCAACGATTGGGGCACGCTACCTTCAAGAAAGCCGGGTTGCTCAAACGCGACGCGCGCCCCAGCTCGACAACAGGCAAACCGGCCATCGCTCAACAGGTCATCCATTTCGTCCGCAAACCCATGCCCAGCGATTTGCCCGCGAAGACAATGCGCGGCCTGCTGGATATCGAAGACGACAAACACATTCCGATACTGCGCGATCCGGAAAAATGCGCCGAACGCGGCGAAGCTGTTTTCTATTTTCCCGGATGCGGCTCCGAACGGCTTTTCAGTCAAGTCGGATTGGCGACACTCGCCATGCTCTATCGCACAGGCGTCCAGACCGTCCTGCCGCCAGGCTACCTCTGCTGCGGCTACCCCCAAAACGCCAGCGGCGACACCCGCAAGGGCAGAGCCATCTCCACCGAAAACCGGGTCCTTTTCCATCGCATCGCAACCACCCTCAACTACCTGGATATCCGTACAGTCATCGTCTCCTGCGGCACCTGCATGGATCAGCTCTTGCAATATGAATTCGACCAGATCTTCCCAGGCTGTCGTCTTCTCGATATTCACGAATTTCTCGCCGACAAGGGCGTTAATATCCAGCAAACGTCAGGCAAACGCTATCTCTACCACGACCCTTGCCACACGCCGGTCAAAACAAGGGACCCTGTCGGGATGGCGGAATCATTGCTCAACGCCCAGGTGAAACTCACCGACCGCTGTTGCGGAGAAGCGGGAACATTCGCCGTCAGCCGCCCCGATATCGCCAGTCAGGTGCGTTTTCGAAAACTCGAGGAATTGCGAAAAGACAAGGTGTCGTTGGGAGGTGAAAACGTCAAAGTGCTGACCACCTGTCCGGCCTGCCAGCAGGGATTGGCCCGCTACGTCGAAGACACCGGCATGGAGACAGACTATATCGTCGTTGAACTCGCCCGCTCCCTGCTCGGCGAGGGCTGGGAAAAACCGTTCATCGAAACGGTCCGGGAAAAGGGGCTGGAGACGGTGTTGCTCTGAGATCTCTACGCCCGACGAATCGCCCTAATAGATTTGTCTGCCATCCGGCTGGCTCTTGAACCGCTTGTAGGCCCAGTTGTATTGCTCCGGACAGATCCTCGTCAGTGATTCGATCCGCCGGTTCATGGCGGCGCAGGCGGTTTCGATATTGTCGTCGTACAGCGCCGGATCCGCCCATTGGGCGTGCAGGTGGTACTTGCCGCTTTTCAGACGCTCGGCGAACAGAAACAGCACCGGGATCTTGCGTTTTGCGACCAGCCGCGGCAACAGACGCATCGTATAGGCCGGGACGCCGAAAAAAGGGACGAAAACGCCGTTTCCCGCTTCCGGTTCCTGGTCGGGGAGGATGCCGCTGCAATCGCCTTTGGCGAGCGTTTTGGCGAGGGCGCGCACCCCTGCCGGGCTGGTGGGAACGAGCGTCGCGCCTGTATTTTGCCGGGCCTTGCGCACCCAGTCTGTGATACTTGTGATTCGCGGTGGACGAAACAGCGAGGTGATTCGGGTGTGGGCGCCAAACAACTGGCCGACGAATTCCCAGCTTCCAAGATGAGGAACCGCTAGCACCAGCCCCTGGTTTTTTTCATAGACCTTGAGCGTTTCCTCCAGGACTTGGAGGTTGTCCAGCCGCGCGCGGATGTCTTCGGCGTCGAGACGCCAGAGGCGCGGCGCTTCCAGCAGGGCGGCGCCCATTTGCGCCAGCGATTCCCGGGCAATGGCGCGCCGCCAGTGTTCGGGCTGGTCGGGAAAACAGAGCGCGAGGTTGGTCAGGGCGGTGCGTTTTTCCCGCACGTTGAGTCGCCAGGCCAACGCCCCCAGCCATCGGCCCAGGCGGAGATTGAGCCGCAATGGCGTTCGGCTCAACAGCTTGAGCGATTGCAGAATCAGCCAGTCACGCACGGGGGGATGATGATTCGACCGATGGGGCGGGCATCCCCTCGCGCATCAGGGGCAGCATCGCGGTTTTCAGTGACTTGAACAGTTGCGGATTCGCCTTTTCCTCGTTGTGCAACAGTTGTTTCATGTGCTCACGTTGGGTTGGCATCGTAAAACAGGCTGGGCAGTTTTCCACGATCACCGGCAGTTCGGCCGATTCAGCGAAGTCCCGCAATTGCCGCTCTCGGACATAGACCAGCGGCCGGATGACGCGCAGATCCCCCTGATCGATCTGGTAGTGCGCCTTCATGGTGCGCAACTGGCCGCCGAAAAACGCCGACATCAGAAAGCTCTCGGCCAGGTCGTCCAGATGTTGCCCCAGCGCCAGCACGTTGTAGCCGGCTTCCCGGCAAGTCTTGTACATCAGCCCCCGCTTCATCCGCGCGCAAAAGGCGCAGTAGGAATCGTTGTCCATGTGCGTTTCCGCCAGGCTGACGATCGGCTCCTCCACATAGTGATAATCCACGCCGAGATCCCGCAGATAGGGAATCAGCGCTCGCGGCGAGTAGGATTCCGATTGCGGGTCGATAGTGACCGCGCCGACCTCGAACCGCACCGGCGCGTGGCGCTGAAAATGCAGCAAAACCTGCAACAGCGAGAGCGAATCCTTGCCGCCCGACAGCCCCAGCAGGATCCGGTCGCCATCGCGGATCATGGCGAAATCGGCAATCGCCCGGCCACAGGCTCGTAACAGGGATTTGGGCGGGCGGGAGGCTTGAGGCGCATGGGTGTTCGCTGGCATGTTGGCAAGTGTACTGGATCGCGAAATCAATCGACAGATTGGCGGGAATGACGAATGGGAGGGCGAGATACCGGATGTTCGACCTATTGACTTGACCGGTCGGTCAGTTCACAATGTCGCCCATGTTACACGATACCGATACCCGCAGCCGGATTCTCGACACCGCCCGACAACTGTTCCATTCGCGCAGCTACGCGGATGTGGGCGTCAAGGAGATCTGTGACAGCGCCTCGGTGCAAAAGGGCAGCTTTTACCACTTTTTCCCTTCCAAGCGGGATCTGGCGCTGGCGGTCATCGAGGACATGGCGGAGGACTGGGCGCATGGTTTCGTCGCCGAGGCGTTCGACCGCGATCTGCCGCCCATGGAGCGGCTCGACTATATGATCGACGCCGCCTATTACTGGCAGAAAGCCGCCAAGGATCTGGAAGGGCGGATGCGGGGCTGCCTGTTCGGCAACCTGGCGCTGGAAGTCAGTACGCGCGATGAGGTTCTGCGGGCCAAACTGATGGCGGTGTTCAACAAGACCCGCGATCGCTTCCGGGAAACGATGGAGGAGGCGATGGAAACCGGCGCCGTCGCGCCGCTCGACGCGAAAGCCACCGCTGACGCGATGCTCGCCTACCTCGAAGGCATTATCCTGTTGGCCAAGACGCGCAACGACCCGGAGGTCATCCGCAAGCTCGGGCCGGCGATCAAGACCCTGAGAATCGAACGAATGAACTGACGCCTCTCGGGCCCAAGAGGTAGAAAACTGCCGCGCTTGTTGACTGACCGGTCGATCAAGAGCCTGGGCCAGAGATTATCAACCCGCGGTTTCAACAACCTGTTAAACCGCCTTAACCGGAGCATGACATGACACAAACAGTCCACACCCTCGACGCGCGGGGACTCAACTGCCCGCTGCCCATTCTGCGAACCAAGAAGGCGTTGAATACGCTGGAGACCGGAGAAATCCTGGAAATCACCGCCACCGATCCCGGTTCGCTGAAAGACCTCGCGTCGTTCTGCAATGAAACCGGCCACGAGCTGCTTTCGAGCGAAGAACGCGAAGGCTGCTACGTTTTCCACATCAAAAAACAATAGGAGGCGCTCATGAATACGGCAGAAAAATTGACAGAACGGGATCTCGACGCCTGGTTCGACGCGCGTTTCGAGGAGAAAATGCGCGAGCGCGAAGCGGCCCACACGCCGTCGATGGCGATCATCGCCACCAAGGGCACGCTCGACATGGCCTATCCGCCGTTTATCCTCGCCTCGACCGGCGCGGCGCTGGGCTGGGACGTCTCCATTTTCTTCACCTTTTACGGCCTCTCTCTACTGAAAAAGGATCTCGACCTCAAGGTCACGCCGGTCGGCAACCCCGCCATGCCCATGAAAATGCCCGATGGCCCGGAATGGCTGCGGGAGAAAAACCTCAAGATTCCCGGCGCCCTGATGACCCTGACGCCGGGATTCGAAGGCATGGCGACCGCCATGATGCGCAAGACTTTCGAGAAAAAGGGCGTCGCCTCGATCGACCAGTTGCGCGACATCTGCGTCGAGTCCGATGTGAAAATGGTCGCCTGCCAAATGACCGTCGACCTGTTCGGCTGGAAGCAGGAGGACTTCATACCCGAGATCGCTGACTGGGTGGGGGCGACCTCTTTTCTGCCTGTCGCGCAGAAAGCGGATGTCGGTTTGTTCATCTGAGAGCGGAGCGTTGCCCTCGAGGTAGCGCGGGGAGCTTCTGGATCCCGGCTTTCGCCGGGATGACAATTTTTTCCAGGGAGCGTTACGGCGACTCGAGACTCTTGATGAACCGCCTGGTCGCGAGAGGCGGTCTAAACCGGATACAATGCCGGCCCTTGGTTACAAAGGGTCCGGTATGGCCGAGCATCCAGGCAAAACCTATCTCGTCGGGGGCGCGGTGCGCGACCGGCTGCTGGGCCTGCCCGTGACTGAACGGGACTGGGTCGTGGTCGGGGCGACGCCCGACGATTTGCTGGCCCAGGGCTACAAACAGGTGGGCAAGGATTTTCCGGTATTCCTGCATCCGCGCACGCACGAGGAATACGCGCTGGCGCGCACCGAGCGCAAGGTGGCCCCCGGATACCGCGGCTTTGAGATGCATGCTTCTCCGGAGGTTACGCTCCGGGAAGATCTGGCGCGTCGCGACCTGACGATCAACGCGTTGGCCGAGGATGAGCGGGGCGAGGTCATCGATTACCACGGCGGGCGGGAAGACCTGGCGAAAAGGCGCTTGCGGCATGTGTCGGACGCCTTTGCGGAAGATCCGGTGAGAATCCTGCGCGTGGCGCGTTTCGCCGCGCGGTACGCGGATCTGGGTTTCCAGGTGGCGGACGAGACGATGACGCTGATGCGGGAGATGGTGTCGGCGGGCGAAGTCGATGCC
>DRPO01000299.1 GCA_011330835.1 Gammaproteobacteria bacterium
GATGGTCTCGTGACCATCCGGACAGTGGTAGGCAGTAGAGCCGTTTTGGGATTTGCGACAGTTCATGATGGCTTCGGCTGCCTTGATGTTTTTGAGAGGTTGTTTGTGACGTTTTTGGTAGTCGTTAAAATGCTCTGTGAATAGGGTCTGCAGGAATTTTTTTGTCTTTTTTATCACGCTTGCGCCTTCTCTCTTATGGTTGTTTTTTTCCCCGTTATTTTCAATCTTCCAGCAGCCTCCGCGCTAGCGGATTTGTTCAACAGTTGATTAGACAGATTCTGCGTACAAAATGCTAGACAGATTCTTTCTAGCACCATAATCACTGATTTCGTCTAACATCAAGCTCCCAGACGGTAGTTGTCAATGCTGACGCCTTCGTTTCGGTTCGAAGGACTGAAATAATGGCTTGCTGGAGCACGCTCCCGCGGCGAAGGGAAGTTCAGGCAAGCATCACATCCCAGCCCCTTTGCCAGATTATTGTCTTACATGGTTCAAGGGATTTTATGCCGTATATCTGGACTTTCTCACCGCTTGTCCGTTTCTCACTTGCTCCGCGCCCGCTTCTTTCCGTTTGAGCTGAGGATCCGCGCCGGTAGAGCCGGCGCGCCGGCGACAATCAGGGGTTCTCTACCAATGATATCCGACTCCTACCGTGGCGACCGCAACCGCCTCGTCACCCTCGGGGGCGCTACGCCCGATTTCGAACGTTCCATCCCAGCGCTCGCTGATATCGAAGCCGACATAACCGCTGATCCAGTCTAGCCGCTGACTGTCCAGCGCGGATACGGAACGATCAAAACGCAAGCCAATGTCGGACTGACGCAGGGGAACCCGGTAGTCGACCGAGAATCGCCGCTTTTCGAGCGAAAAAATCAGATCGAGAAAGGAGGCGGGAACCCGGATTCTCCGGTTTCTGATCGCGGCTTCGAGCCGATCCAGGTCGATGGAGTAGTCATAGCCGGTATAGCCAATGGTCAAGTCACGCAGCCGCGCGGTCGCCCCCAGGGAAACGGCGTGCTCTGAACGCGAGTCGCGTCGGGTATCCAGCGTGATCTGTCGGTAGCCGGGCTTGAGCTGTAATGAGTATTGCGGCCCCCACCAAGTCAGGGAGACAACGTAGTCTCTGACCTTCAGGGTATCGACCGATTCCCAGGCGCTGAAGCCGACGCCGCCGGACCAGTCGCCGAAATAGCGGCTGTCCCAGTTGGCGCCCCATTGAGTGGCGTCGCCGTTGGCGCGGCGGCTGTCGTCACTGCGGTTGGCGTTGACGGAGATGCGGTCGATGCGATCGGAATCGTAGGCGTAGCCGATCGCCAGGCTTTGGGTGTCGCTGGAAAAGCCGATCTGGCCCGTTAGCGTGGATGAGGTTTCCGGCGCCAGCAGGTAGTCGAAAAGCTCATCGTCCTCTGGCGCGGCGTTGGCGGCCAGCGCGGGCGCGAGCAACAACCAGCCCAGGCGGCGCATCAGGCATCGCCAGGCCGCCAGACGCCAAAAGCGTCCTGCGCTGGCGGAGGCGGCATCTGTTGTTGCTCGACTTCGTTGAGCACATGGCCCGCGAAACCACCGAGCTGATCCAGGAGTTCCCGTTTTTTCGGCGGAGCCATGTGCTGTTGGGCCAATGCAAGACCAATCAGCGCCGCCATGTACTGCGCCGCGATGATGTCGTCGCGGGCGCGGGAATCGTGTTTCTGGATCGCGTCCTTGACGTCCTCGAACAACTGCTGCGAAAGCTGGAATTCGTCGCTCATAACTTCTTCTCTCTTGCCTTTGTTGCCGGTTTGGTCCATGACCAATCGGGTGGGCCTGTCAGTATATATCAATAGTTTCATATATTGTCGCTCCCGGTCGGCGCGCACCAACTGTTCCCTCTGAGAGGGTCTCCATAACCGAATCCCCATCCGTCATTCCGGGCTGAGTGAAGCGAAGACCCGGAATCCAGAACGAGAGGCGCTGGATTCCCGCTTTCGCGGGAATGACAAGGTGGGTGGGAATGACGGACGGGGTTCGGTGACAGAGTGAAACGCCCACCGCAATCCTCCCTCGCAAGCGTGGGGACTTTGGACCCGCTTGACCAAACGGCATTGCGACGCGCCTCATCTCGGGATACCGAGTGCGGGTACTTCCGCATACTTCTCGCGGGCCGCAACAACTTCTCACCCGCCGTCTTTCCGAAGGGGTGTAAACTCGCGGCATGACCACTCCGCCCATTCAGTCCGACTGGCCGGCAACGGTTCGAGACCGCGTTGCCGCCGACTGGCGCCGCCTGATCGAAGCCGACACACGTTATGGCGACTTGCCCGGCCCGCTGCGTCAACGGCTGGGCCGCGCCATTGCGATCAGTGAGTTTGCCTTTGACTACTGCCTGCGCCATCCGGATGAACTGATGGCGCTGTGGCGGACGGGCCGGCTGGAACGCGGTTATGACCTCGCCGGGCTGGCGCGTTCGGTGGACGAGGATTTCAAGACCGTCGCCGATGAAACATCATTGCTGCGCAGGCTGCGCCAGACGCGCAACCGGGAAATGTTCCTGCTGGCCTGGCGCGACCTCCACCAGCTCTCCACGGTGGAGCAGACGCTGGCGGGCCTGTCCGCGCTGGCGGATGCTCTGGTCGATATCGCCCTGCGCTGGCTGTACGAGGATCAATGCCGCCGGCCCTGTGGCATCCCCCGCGACGAGCAGGGCGTTCGTCAGTCGCTGGTGGTGCTGGGCATGGGCAAGCTGGGCGGGCAGGAGCTGAATTTTTCCTCC
Organism: Gammaproteobacteria bacterium; assembly: GCA_011330835.1. Lineage (GTDB taxonomy): Bacteria > Pseudomonadota > Gammaproteobacteria > UWMA-0217 > UWMA-0217 > HyVt-560. The sequence continues at coordinate 2,750 of DRPO01000299.1, forward strand.
GATATCGACCTGATCTTTTTCTTTCCGGCGCGCGGGATGACCGACGGCCAGCGGCCCATCAGCAACGAAAGGTTCTTCACCCGGCTGGGGCAGCGCCTGATCCGGGCGCTCGACAGCCGAACCTCGGACGGTTTCGTCTTTCGCGTGGACATGCGGCTGCGGCCCTTTGGAAAGAGCGGCGCGCTGACGCCGTCGATGGCGGCCATGCTCCAGTATTACCCGCTCCACGGTCGTGACTGGGAGCGCTACGCGATGATCAAGGCGCGGGTGATCGCCGGCGATCGCGGCGCGGGCGAACGTCTGCTCGATGAGTTGCAGGGCTTCGTCTACCGGCGCTATCTCGATTACAGCGCGATCGAATCGTTGCGCGACATGAAGGCGATGATCGAACGGGAAGCGGCCCGCAAGTCGCGTGGCGACCACCTCAAGCTCGGCCCCGGCGGCATTCGCGAGGTGGAGTTCATCGTGCAGCTGTTTCAGCTCATCCACGGCGGGCGGGACCGCCATCTGCGCCAGCGTAGCCTGCTGCCCGTGCTGCATTATCTGGGCGAACGCGGCCTGTTGCCGAAGGCATCGGTCGAGAAGCTGGCCCGGGCCTACCGCTTTCTGCGCAAGGCGGAGAACGCGCTACAGATGCTGCGCGACCAGCAGACCCATGTTCTGCCGGAAAACGATGACGATCGCTGGCGGCTGGCCGCCGCGACGGGCTTCGAGCGCTGGGAACATTTTCGCGCCGAGCTCGACCACCACCGTCAAATCGTTCGCGATCATTTCGAAACCCTGTTCCGGCCCGCCAACGGAGAGCCCGCGCCAGCACCGGACGCTTCCCCGCTCCGCATCGTCTGGGAAACGCTGGACGAGGATCGCGATGCAAACCTCGACCTGTTGCGCGAAGCGGGCTTTCGGGATCCCGAGGCAACGCTCAAGGCGCTGATCGAATTGCACGACGACCGGCGCATCGCGGCGCTCTCCAGCGAAGGCCGCCGACGCCTCGATCGCCTGATGCCGCGCGTGCTCGACGCCGCTGCCCGACAAGCCGACCCGGACGAGACCCTCGCCCGCCTGAGCGCGCTGATCGCCGCCATCGCGCAACGCACCGTTTATCTGTCGCTGCTGCTGGAGCGCCCCCAGGCGCTGGAACATCTGGCGCGGCTGTGCGCCGCCAGCCCGTGGTTCCGCGACTATATCTCGCGCCACCCGCTGCTGCTGGACAGCCTGATCGACCCACGCACGCTCTATGCCCCGCCGGATCGCGAGGCGCTGCGCGCCGAACTCGACGAGGAACTGGCCCGCCTCGATCCCGACGATGAAGAGCAGTTCCTGGACCAGCTGCGCCATTTCAAGAAACGCCAGGTCTTTCGCGTCGCCGCCGCCGACATCGTGGGCGCGCTGCCGCTGATGAAGGTCAGCGACCACCTCACCTGGCTGGCCGAAGTGCTGCTGGAGGCCGCCGCCGAGGCTGCCTGGAACACGCTCACCGCCCGCTTTGGCGCACCGCGCTGCGTCATCGAGGGTCAACCCCACGAGCCACGGCTGATGATCATCGGCTACGGCAAGCTCGGCGGGCTGGAAATGGGCTACGGCTCCGACCTCGATCTGGTGTTCGTTCACGATTCGGCGGGCGAGCAACAGGCCACCGACGGGGAGAACAGCATTCATAATGAAGTCTTTTTCGCCCGCCTCGGCCAGCGCATCATCCACTTGCTGACCGTCATGACACCGGCGAGAAAGGTCTACGAAACCGACCTGCGGCTGCGCCCCGGCGGCCAGTCCGGTCGGCTCGTTCCAAGCTTCAACGCCTATGCCCGCTATCTCGAACAGGACGCCTGGACCTGGGAGCATCAGGCGCTGATCCGCGCCCGTCCGATCACCGGCCCCGCGCCATTGCGGGAGCGCTTCGCGGCGCTGCGCGAACGGGTGCTTTGCCAGCCTCGCGACCCCGAGACGCTACGTGACGAAGTGCGCGCCATGCGTCAGAAAATGTGGCGTCATCAGGGGCAAGGCCATTCCAACCGGTTCGACCTGAAAAAATCGCCCGGCGGCATCGTCGATCTGGAATTCATCGTCCAGTATCTCGTGCTGGCCAACGCCGCCAGGCATCCAGAGATCACCCGCTGGACCGACAACATCCGCATCCTGGACTCTCTGGCCGCCCATCAAATATTGGACGAGTCCCGGGCCGAAGCGCTGTCGGGCGCCTATCGTCGGCTGCGCGATGAAATCCACCGCCGTACGCTGAACAATCAGCCCCCGGAAGTCGACGACCGCGAGTTCGCGCAAGCGCGTCAATTGATCCGGGACTGCTGGCGACAATTTTTCGGATGATTCCCCTGCGAAATACCCTTCGATCCGGTACACTTGGCGCGCTTTTCACAAAACGGGAGCTGACCAATGTCGATGGATGATCGCGATGGCGAAATCTGGATGGATGGCGAGTTCATCCCCTGGCGCGACGCCAAGATTCACGTCCTGACGCATACGCTGCATTACGGCATGGGGGTTTTCGAGGGCGTGCGCGCTTACAAGGCTGAACAGGGGACCGCCATTTTCCGTCTGGAGGAGCACACCACCCGGCTGCTCAACTCGGCGAAAATCATGAACATGCCCGCGCCGTTCGATCGCGAGACGCTCAACCGGGCGCAGCTCGACGCGGTCCGCCGCAACGGGCTGGAAACCGCCTACCTGCGGCCGATGTTCTTCTACGGCTCGGAAGGCATGGGCCTGCGCGCGGACAATCTCAAGGTGCACGCCATCGTCGCCGCCTGGGAATGGGGATCCTATCTCGGCGCGGAGAACATGGAAAAGGGCATCCGCATCAAGACCTCGTCATTCACCCGTCATCACGTCAACATCAGCATGTGCAAGGCCAAGGCCAACGGGCACTACATCAATTCCATGCTGGCGTTGCAGGAGGCCGTGACCGACGGTTACGACGAGGCGCTGCTGCTCGATGCCGAGGGCTATGTCGCCGAAGGCAGTGGAGAGAACATCTTCATCGTCCGCAACGGCATTCTGTTCACGCCGGACCTGACTTCCGCGCTCGATGGCATCACCCGCAACACCATCTTCCACCTCGCCGCCGAACTGGGCCTGGAGATTCGTGAAAAACGCATCACCCGCGACGAGGTCTATATCGCCGACGAAGCCTTCTTCACCGGCACCGCCGCCGAAGTCACCCCGATTCGCGAAGTGGACAACCGCGTGATCGGCTCGGGAACCCGGGGGCCGATCACCGAGCAGTTGCAGTCGCTGTATTTCGACGCCGTTCACGGTCGGCTGGAGAATCATCTGGAGTGGCTTACGCCGGTGGCTTGATGCTTCTCGCGCCTGCGGTTCGCCGAGAAGCGCCAGCGCGTTATTCCGATCAAGGTCAGGAGCGCCCCCCCCTGGGAGCGCCGGCGTCC
>DRPO01000300.1 GCA_011330835.1 Gammaproteobacteria bacterium
GAAACCCGCCACGGAACCGGCTTACCGGAAAAACACAACCTCCGAAGTGTTCGCCAAAAGCACTTGGCAAGGCTCAGTTCACCGAAACCTCCGCAAGTCCTCCGGCCGGTCAATGTCGCTCATGATCGGCAGCAACCGCGGCGTAACGCCTTCCCCTTCAAGCCGGTCCAGCGTATCGCGGAATACGTCGGAGGTGCCCCAGGTTATCCCGTCGAAGGCGGCGTCCGGGATGGGGCGGTTGGCGCCGATCAGCAGGTAGCCGCCGTCGGTGGCGGGTCCGATAACGATTTGTGATTCGTTTTCGAGCAGGTTGAATCCGTGCCGCAGGTACTCCCTGGTGTAGAACGGGCAATCCGAGCCGATCAGCAGGATCGCGTCGAAGGTTTCCCGCCCCTCCCGCAGGGCGTTTTTCATCCGGTCGCCCAGGTTGGCGCCGGCCTGGCGATGCAGGGTGACGGCGAATTCAGCGGCCATTTCCTGAAAGAAAGGGTCGCGATCATGCGGGAAACACCAGAGCTGCGCTTCGACGCCGGGCAGGGAGCGGGCGGTGCGCAGAGAATGGCGGATCATGTCGCGCGACAGACGGGCGCAGTCTTCGCCGCTGAGCGCCGGTTGCAGCCGCGTCTTGATCTTCCCGGGAATCGGGGCCTTGGCGAACACCTGAATGCAGCGGGCGGTCATGATGGCTGTTTTCCGTAATAGATTCGATGCAGAAGACGCGGCGAGGCGCCCAGAGACCAAGCGGCGCGCACCGCCCACATGGTCAGTATTCCCCGGATGATACCGCGTTGTCGCCAGTAGCGGGCGGATACCTCGATAGTCTCGCGCAAGCATACCGGGCGAGCGTGGTTTTTCAAATGACGCGACAGGGCGAGATCTTCCATGAGGGCGATCTCCGGATAGCCGCCGATGCGCCAGAACAGATCCCGCCGGACAAATATCGCCTGATCGCCAGTGGCGATGCCGGTTAGCCGGCTGCGCAGGTTCATCAGGGTCGAAATGAGCCGGAACAGAGGCTCCCGTCCCTTCAGCGTCACGTCGAACCGCCCCCAGGGCGACTGCTCCAGCGCGGACAGGCGGGCTCGCGCCGGCGGCGTCAACCGGGTGTCGGCGTGGAGGAAGAGCAGCGTATCGCCCCGCGCGGCGCGGGCTCCGGCATTCATCTGACGCGCCCGTCCCCGCCGCGACGTCAGTACGCGGTCGCACAGCGGGCGGGCGATCTCAAGGCTGTTGTCGCGACTGCCGCCATCGACAACGATGATTTCCAGCCGACCGCCGCGCTCCGCCTGGAGGGGGGCGAGCGCGCCGCCGAGGCGTTCCGCTTCGTCGAGCACCGGGACGATGACCGAGATCAAGCCGTTTCCACCGCCTGGCTGGAAAGCGATCCGCCGCAACTGCTGCCCTGGCCGGCGGTGCAGCCGTAACAATGGTCGCCAATCTCGATCGGGCTGTCGCGCGTCATCAGGCGATCCAGGTCCCTGAGATGCAGCGGCGCCTGGCGACCGCCGATGGGCAGATCCAGCATCTGGTTGAAGTCGCAGTCGTAGAGATAGCCCCGCCAGTCCACGCTGACCAGGTCGCGGCACATCACCTTGTCGAGGTTGGCCGGCTGCATGGACCGACGCAGCAGCGTCATATAGTCGGCAAACTCGCCGCGCGAGACCAGGGTGCTGCCAAAACGCGCGATGGGCATATTGGTCAACGTCAGCAGTCGGTTGAACACGATGCCGTGGCGTTGTTGCAGTTCGCGGCGATAATCGGCCTCCAGGCTTTGCTGCGGCGGCGGCAAGCTGCTGCCGCCAGGGTTATACACCAGGTCGAGCGTCAGTCCGGAGTCTGGGTGTCCATAACCGAGTTCGTTGAGTCGGCGCAACCCGCCGATGCTGCGGGCGTGGACGCCCTTGCCGCGTTGCCCATCGACATTTTCGGCCAGGTAACAGGGCAGGGACGCCACAACGTCGACGCCCCGCGCCGCCAGAAACCCGGCGAGATCTTCCTGTCCCGGTTCGCTGAGAATCGTCAGGTTGCAGCGGTCGATGACGGTCACGCCCAGTTCGCGGGCCGCCGAAACCAGTTCGCGAAAATGGGGGTTCAGCTCCGGCGCGCCGCCGGTCAGATCCAGGGTCCCGATTCGGCATTCCCGCAATTTCTCCAGCGCCAGCTCGACGGTTTCGTGCGCCATCATCTCGCGCCGTTTCGGTCCGGCGTTGACATGACAATGCAGGCAAGTCTGATTGCAGCGGTAGCCGAGATTGATCTGTAGCGTGCGCACCGAGCGGCGCGTCAACGGCGGAAAGTCGCTGGGTCGGAGCAGGGGGAGCATGGCGTGCATGGGAGGTATTTTAACCTGCGTTTTTCACGGGATGGCGGATA
>DRPO01000301.1 GCA_011330835.1 Gammaproteobacteria bacterium
AGAGACCTCGCGGGCAGGGCGTGGTTCCACCATGTTCCAACAGGTCGCGAGACGTCGGGAAAGACGGGGCCGGAAAGGGGCTTCGGTTCGCGCCTCTGCGTTCCGCCGCCCCGTCCTCACCCGCTTCGCCAGAGGGAATTCATTACCCATCGGAAGGAAGATTTCGGAGGAATCATGCAGCCAGTTTCAGAATCCGTCAGTCAATCACCCGCATCCGCCGCGCAGCCCGAATCCGTGGATTCGATCCCCGCTTCCAGGCCTGGCGGGCCGGTTTACCGCGTTATCCGTCGCAACGGCAAAACCACCGCTTTCGACGACACCAAGATCCGCGTCGCCATGACCAAGGCCTTCCTTGCCGTGGAGGGCGGCAGGGCGGCGGCCTCCGGTCGCGTTCACGAGACCGTCGACAAGCTGACCGATCAGGTGGTTGCCGCGCTGATGCGGCGCGCGCCCGAGGGCGGCACCATTCATATCGAGGATATTCAGGACCAGGTGGAGCTGGCGCTGATGCGCGCCGGCGAGCACCGGGTCGCCCGCGACTACGTGCTGTACCGCGAGAAGCAGGCGGAGAAGCGCGCCCAGGAGCGGGAAAAGTCCCGGACAAAAAACAAGCGGGCGCCGACACTCAAGATCATCGCCGACGACGGGAGCGAGATTCCTCTGGATCGGAAGCGGCTCGCGCGGGTCATCAAGGAGGCGGCCAGGGGACTGAGCGGGGTCGATCCCGACCTGATCCTGCGCGATACGCTGCACAATGTTTTCGACGGCATCGCCGAAAAGGATCTGCGCGCCGCCGTCTGCATGAGCGGGCGGGCGCTGATCGAGCGCAATCCGGATTATTCCCATGCGACGGCCCGGTTGTTGCTGGACAACCTGCGTCACGAAGCGCTGAGTTTTCTGGAAGGCGCTCGCGTCGAGGCCACTCAGGCCGAGATGGCCAAGCGCTATCCCGAGTATTTCCAGGCCTACGTCAAGCGCGCGGTGGAGCTGGAGCTGCTCGACCCGCGTCTGCACGAGTTCGACATGGAGAAGATCTCCGCCGCGCTGAAGCCGGAGCGCGACCTGCAATTCACCTACCTGGGCCTGCAAACGCTCTACGACCGGTATTTCATCCACACCGACGACGGCATTCGCTTCGAGCTTCCGCAGGCGTTCTTCATGCGCGTCGCCATGGGGTTGGCGATGAACGAGATCGACCGCGAGGAGCGCGCCATCGAATTCTACGACCTGCTCTCCAGTTTCGATTTCATGAGCAGCACCCCAACGCTGTTCAACTCCGCCACGCTGCGGCCACAGTTGTCGTCTTGCTACCTGACCACCGTGCCCGACGATCTCGATGGCATCTTCAGCGCCATCAGGGACGACGCCATGCTCTCCAAGTTCGCCGGCGGGCTGGGCAACGACTGGACGCGGGTGCGCGGCATGGGCGCCCACATCAAGGGCACCAACGGCAAGTCGCAGGGCATCGTGCCGTTTCTCAAGGTCGCCAACGATACGGCGGTGGCGGTCAACCAGGGCGGCAAGCGCAAGGGCGCGATGTGCGCCTACCTGGAAACCTGGCATGTGGATATCGAGGATTTTCTCGAACTGCGCAAGAACACCGGCGACGAGCGCCGCCGCACCCACGACATGAACAGCGCCAACTGGATTCCCGACCTGTTCATGGAGCGGGTGGCGGAGGAGGCGGAGTGGACGCTGTTCTCGCCCGACGAGACCCCCGATCTGCACGACCTGACCGGTCAGGCGTTTCGCCAGCGCTACGAGGAATACGAGCGCAAGGCCGACGCCGGCGAGATCAAGAATTTCCGGCGCGTCAAGGCCGTCGGTCTGTGGCGCAAGATGCTCGGCATGCTGTTCGAGACCGGCCATCCCTGGATCACCTTCAAGGATCCCTGCAACATCCGCTACACCAATCAGCACGCGGGCGTGGTGCACTCCTCCAACCTGTGCACCGAGATCACGCTGCACACCAATGACAATGAAATCGCGGTGTGCAACCTCGGCTCGGTCAACCTCGCCGCGCATGTCGACGAGAGCGGCCTGAACATGGCCAAGCTGGAGAAAACCGTCTCCACCGCCATGCGGATGCTCGACAACGTCATCGACTACAACTACTACTCGGTGCCGCAGGCGCGTCGCTCCAACCTGCGCCACCGCCCGGTCGGGCTGGGCGTCATGGGGTTCCAGGACGCGCTCTACAAGCTCGACACCCCCTACGCCTCCGACGCCGCGATCGAGTTCGCCGACGCCTCGATGGAGGCGGTCAGCTACTTCGCCATCCAGTCCTCGGTCAACCTGGCCGAAGAAAGGGGGCGCTACGCCAGCTTCGACGGCTCCCTGTGGAGCCAGGGCGTTCTGCCGATCGACTCGCTGCAACGCCTGCGGGAGGAGCGCGGCAACTATATCGAGGTGGACGACACGCGCCGGCTCGACTGGGACAGCCTGCGCGAACGCGTCAAAAAGGTTGGCATGCGCAACTCCAACACCATGGCGATCGCGCCGACGGCGACCATCTCCAA
>DRPO01000302.1 GCA_011330835.1 Gammaproteobacteria bacterium
CTCGATGGGTGAATAACGCCTCTGAGTTTAGTAGAACTCCTTCGAGCCCTTGAGGGTCCCCTTTCTTATAACTGACTACTACTGATCTGGATCCCGGTGTTCGCCGAGATGACGGCTCATGATGGGCAATGAGGTGGACCCCATCTTTAGGACAGAAATCGGGGTCCACTTCACATATCTTTCGAGCAATGAACGCGAACGCTACGGCTCCATCACTCCGGGCCGAGTCGAACGACTATGCCGTTCTCACGGGCGGCTTTTTCTTCTTGGCGCGTTGACGCCGAACCTCTTTCGGGTCGCAGGTAATGGGCCGATAGATCTCGACGCGATCCCTTTCCCGCAACGGCGTGTCCAGGGATTCGGCGTGGCCAAAGATGCCGACCTTGTTCGTCTCCAGCGAGATTTCCGGAAACCACTCCAGAATGCCGGATTCACGGATGGCGTCTTCGATGGTCGCCCCTTCGGGGACTTCGGTTTCGAGCAGAACCTGTTCCTCGGGCGAGGCGTAAGCCACTTCCACTTTCATGATGATTCCCCATAACATTGGCGGGCGCGCTTGACGAACGCGTCCACCAGCGAGTTGGCGATCGAATTGAACACCGGGCCGATCGTGAGCGCCAGCAATTTGCTGGAAAAGTCGAATTCCAGATCCAGCGAGATCTTGCAGGCCTGTCCGTCTTTGAGCGATTCGAACCGCCAGAAGCCTTCGAGATGCCGAAACGGCCCTTCGACCAACCGCATTTCGATCATCTTGTCTTTCTGCAGCCGGTTGAGCGTAGTGAACGACTTGCGCAGGCTCCCCCGGGCCAGTTCGATGCTGGCGCGGACTTCGTCGTCGGTGCGGCTGAGTTCGCGACTCGAAGCGCACCATGGCAAAAACTCGGGATAGGCCTCGACGTTGTCCACCAGCTCGAACATCCGGGCTGGCGAGTAGGGCGTCAGCGCGTGCCGGTGGATCTGGGTCAACGGCCTGCCTCCCGATCCATTTCGCCACTGAGCAACTTGACCATATACGCGTCCAGCGCCTTGCGTACCTTGCCTTGCAGCATGTATAGCCCAATGAAATTGGGAAACGCCATCGACAACAGCATCAAGTCGCTGAAATCGAGAATATTGGATGCGCTGGTCACCGATCCGACCACGACGAACACAACGAACATCACCCGGTAAACCATCGACGCCTTCTCGCCGAACAGGTAGGTCCAGCAGCGCTCGCCGTAGTACGACCAGGAAATCATCGTGCTGTAGGCGAACAGCACCACCGCGATCGAAAGCACCATCGGGAACCAGGAAATCACCGATCCGAAGGCCTTGGCCGTCAGCGCCGCGCCCTGGTTGTGCTGAACCAGATCCGCGTATTCCGGCGCGTCGTACACGCCGGTGATGATAATAACCAGCGCCGTCATCGTGCAGATCACGATGGTGTCGATGAACGGCTCGTAGAGCGCCACCATGCCCTGCCGGATCGGATACGGCGTCCGGGCGGTGGAGTGCGCGATGGCCGCCGAACCGATGCCCGCCTCGCTGGAAAACGCGGCGCGCTTGAAGCCTTGCACGACCGCGCCCATCAAGCCGCCGACTCCCGCCTCCAGCGTGAACGCCTTGGAGACGATCAGCCCCAGCGCATCCGGCAGAACATCGATATGGGCGATAATGATCCACAACGCGGCGCCCAGGTAGATGAACACCATCAACGGCACGATCGCTTCGGCCACATGAGCGATCCGCCGAATGCCGCCGATAATGACCACGCCCACCGCGAACGCCATCACCACGCCAAAGACCCAGTCATTGTCGGCGAAAAACGGCACGACATTCTGCACCGCCGCCATCGCCTGGCTGACCTGAAAGGCATTGCCGCCGCCCAGCGAGGCGCCCACCGTCAACAACGCAAACAGCATCGACAGCACCAACCCGAGCCGGCCAAACCCCTTCTCCGCCAGCCCCTTGGAGAGATACTCCATCGCGCCGCCCATGACATGCCCGTCTGGCCGCACCTCGCGGTACATCTGCGCCAGCGTCACCTCGGTAAACTTGGAAGTCATGCCGAGAAAACCCGCCACGATCATCCAGAACGTCGCGCCCGGCCCGCCAACGCTCACCGCGATCGCCACGCCCGCGATATTCCCGAGACCCACCGTCGCCGACAGCGCCGTGGTCAACGCCTGGAACGGCGTCACCTCGCCCTCGTCGCCCGGCTTGCTGTACTTGCCCCGCAACACCCGGAACGCATGCCCCATCACCCGCAGATTGACGAAGCCCATCCGCACCGTCAGGTAAAGCGCCCCGACGATCAGCCAGCCCACGATAAACGGCATGTTGCCCGGCCCCGGCATCACATCGAAAAACAGCACGGAGGCCAGATAGCCATTGAGCCAGCCGAACCAGGCATCCACCTGGCCACCCTCGCGCGCCCACAGCGTCAGCGGCGACAACAGCGACAGCAAGGCAACCAGCAATTGCAAACGCATTTTCATTATTCCTCCGAATCCCTTGGCGAACGCCATTCCCGGACGGTATATTCAGCGAATGGCCAAACAAAAGAAAAAGTCCCCGGCAAGCATCGCGCAGAACAAAAAAGCGCGATTCGACTACCATATCGACGAAACCTTCGAAGCCGGTCTCGCCCTGGAAGGCTGGGAGGTCAAGAGTATCCGCGATGGGCGGGTTCAACTCAAGGAAAGTTACGCCCTGGTCAAGGACGGCGAAATCTTCCTGTTCGGCGCCCACATCACCCCCCTGCCCTCCGCCTCCACCCACATCAAGCCCGACCCCACCCGCTCGCGCAAGCTGCTGATGCACCGACGCGAGATCGACCGCCTCATCGGCGCCGTCGACCGCAAGGGCTACACCCTCGTCCCCCTGTCGCTCTACTGGAAACACGGTCGCGTCAAACTCGGCCTCGGCCTCGGCAAGGGCAAGAAAAAGCACGACAAGCGCGCCACCGAGAAAGCCCGCGACTGGGCCCGGCAGAAGTCGCGAATCATGGCGCGCTGAGTTCAGCGCCTCGCAGGTTTCGACCCGGCAACATTGGCTCGATTGATAATGTCATAAGCCCTTTGAAGTGGCGACAAGATCACAGATCGGGCACAATCACGCGGAATTTTTGCGCGTGACTTTCCGGCGCCGCTTCCGGGGCGCCTCAGCAAGCCACAGTCATCCATCCGGCTTTTGATTTGATTTGGAGGAATACCATGATCAAGCCCCTGGGCTCCGACGAGCTGAACCC
>DRPO01000303.1 GCA_011330835.1 Gammaproteobacteria bacterium
GCATTATCCAGTTCGTCGAGGAGAGCCGGTTCGAGCTGGTGGAAACGCTGGCGGAAGAGGTCGCGGCGCTGGTGCTGAAGGAGTTCGATGTGCCGTGGCTGCGGCTGACGCTGAACAAGCTCGGCGCGGTGCGAGGCTCCCGGTCGGTCGGCATCCGGATCGAGCGCGGGGAGAAGCCGGCGTGAACCGGATTCTGGTGAGTATCGGCAGCAATATCGACCGGCGCAAGCATATCGCCAGCGGCGTCGAGGCGTTGCGGGAGGCGTTTGGCGAGGTGGCGCTCTCGCCGATTTACGAAACCCCGGCCGAGGGCTTCGAGGGCGATGACTTCTTCAATCTCGTCGCCGGTTTCGACAGCGACCTGTCCCCCGAGGCGCTGAATCAGAGGTTCAAGGCCATCGAGGCGGCGCATGGTCGGGAGCGACTGGACGAGAAGTTCGCGCCACGCACGCTGGATATCGACTTGTTGCTGTATGGCGATGAAATCATCGATGCGGGCGGCGTACAGACGCCCCGGGATGAGATCTTGCGGTATGCGTTCGTTCTCCAGCCGTTGGCGGATCTGGTTCCCGACGGAGTTTATCCAGGTCGGGAGGAAACCTTCGCGGCGTTGTGGCGGGCGGAACTCGACAGCGGGCGGATGAAGCCGGGCAGGCGGGTGTCGATCGACCTTGGAACTTGATCCGCGCTCCTCTTTGGATCGACCCAGCCGAAACGCATCAGCTTGCCGGCGCTCCCCCGGCGCGGCTTCAGTTCGAAAGCGTCCGCCCTCCGTCCACCGCGATGATCTGGCCGGTGATATAGGGCGCGTCATCCACCAGAAACAGAATCGTTCGCGCGATGTCCGCCGGTTCGCCTTCCCGTTTCAGCGCGGTGCGCTCGATAATCTCCCGCTGGCTGGCGCTGTCATGCGGCGCCTCGGGCCAGAGGATCGCGCCCGGAGCGACGCCGTTGGCGCGCACCGCCGGCCCCAGTTCGCGAGCCAGCGATTTGGTTAGCGCCACCAGCCCGGCCTTGGCGACGGAGTAGACCAGATAATGCCTGAGTGGTCGATCCGCGTGGATATCCACCATGTTGACGATGCAGCCCCGGCGACGGGTCAGTTCGGGCGCGGCGGCCTGGCTGAGGAACATCGGCCCCTTGAGGTTCGAACCGACCAGGATGTCCCAGTCTTTTTCGGTGATCTCGCCGACCTCGGTGGGATAGAACGCGGAGGCGTTGTTGACCAGCACGTCGAGCCGCCCCCAAAAACCGATCACCTCTTCAACCAGGCGCGGCAGCGCGGAGACATGCGTCAGATCTCCCTGCGCGGTGCGCGCCGAGTTGTCCCGCAGCGCGTTGAGTTCGGCGGCGAGAATACCGGCGTCCTCCGCCGAGTTGCGGTAGTGGATAACGACATTGTAGCCCGCCGCGTGTAGACTTCTCACCGTTTGCGCGCCGACGCGCCGGGCCGAGCCGGTAACCAGCGCTACCTTGCCATGCTGATGCTGATTCGACATATCGCCTGTTCTCCGTCAACCGGTATTCTTGATCTCAAGAAGGTAGACCATGCCTCTGACCTTACCCGAGCCGGATAAAAACGCGCAAATCCACAGCGCGCGCCTGTGTGAATTGATCGCCGGCGAAATCGAAGCCAATGGCGGGGCGATATCGTTTTATCGCTTTATGGAAATGGCGCTGTACCAGCCGGGGCTGGGGTATTACATGGCGGGAGCGCGCAAGTTTGGCGAACAGGGCGACTTCGTCACGGCGGCGGAAATCTCGCCGCTGTTTTCCCAATGCCTGGCCAACCAGTGCCGGCAGGTTCTGGAGCAGTTCGAGCGGCCCGCCTGCATCCTTGAAATCGGCGCCGGAAGCGGCAGGATGGCCGCCGATATTCTCGCCCGGCTGGCCCGCCTGGATTGTCTTCCCGATCATTATTACATCCTCGAACTCAGCGCCGAGTTGCGGGAAAGGCAACAAGGGACGATAGCGGAAACGGTTCCCCACCTGTCAGGAAGCGTGCGCTGGCTGGAGAGTCTCGAAGGCCTCCAGCTGCACGGCGTCATCCTCGCCAATGAAGTGCTCGACGCGATGCCGGTCCGCCGCTTCCGCCAGACCGAAGAGGAGCTTTTCGAGATGACCGTCTCTGGCGACGCAACGGGATTCCACTGGTCGAAAACGCCGGCGGACGGTGCGCTGCGCCAGCGGGTCGCGCGGATTCAGCGGGCAATTGGAGACCCCTGGCTGCTGCCTTACGAATCCGAAATCAACCCCGCGCTGGAAGGCTGGATGGCCATGATCGGAGATACGCTGCAACGCGGCGTCGCATTGCTGATCGATTATGGCTACACCGCCTCCGAGTATTACCACCCCGAGCGGCGCGATGGCTCGCTTATCGGCCACTACCGGCACCGCGTGACCACGGATCCGTTTCTCTATCCGGGCTTGCAGGATATCACCGCCAGCGTCGATTTCTCCTCGGTCCGCGACGCCGGAGAAAGCGCCGGCCTGACGCTCGCGGGCTACACGACCCAGGCGCAATTCTTGATGTCCGCCGGACTGCCCGAGCTATACGCCGAAATAATGGAGCAGAACGCGGATCCCGCCAGCAGGTTCGAACTCGCGCGTCAGATAAAGATGCTGACCTTGCCGTCGGAAATGGGAGAGCGCTTCCAGGTCATGGCGTTTTCGAACGACTTTCAGACGCCCTTGTCCGGATTCGCGCGAGGCGACAGGCGCTATAGGCTTTGAACCGGAATTGTCAATAGTTGCAAAAGTATACCTCTCGCGACCGAGAATACCCCGTTCAGGGCGCGTAGGTTTTCGTCGAGAGCAAGGCGTAAAAACGCAGGCATAGTGGCGCTACGTCAAGGTTTTACAACGCAGCTATCGGCGAAAAGATGCCCGGCCTGAATGGGGTATTCCTGGTCGCGAGAGGTATACCCCGACCGAGTCTGTAACATTTTGTCAATCAACCCGCTTCGGGATTCATAACGCTTGATGACGCGGGGTTTTCAGCCTATTTTGCCGTTCCGGATTCATCGCGCCGGAACGATATGAACTTTATTCTTAGCCTCCTGCAAAAAATCGCATCGCTGTTTGGCGGTCGACCAGCGAATGATGCGACAGTGCAAAATGAAACGCCAGAAGACGTTGTCACAAATCGAGACGAAGCGCCAGGCGACCCCGGGCCGCCTGAACCCATACCGGAGCCAGAAACAGACAGCTGGCGGGACAGTACGGAATTGCGGGCATCGGAAGGCGAGAACTCGCCGCCGCCAGCGTCTCCAGATTTCGAGGAGGATCCTGGAATCAGAGCGGATCAAGAGGCCTTTTCCACCCCTGCCGCTGGCCAGGCTCCAGCAGCCGATTCCGTTGCACTGGACGCCATCAGCCTGAAATCACTGTTTCCCGGAATCTCGGAACAGACGGCAAACGCTATCGTCGCCGAGATAAACCACAATCTCGAGCGGTACAAACTGAACACCATAAACCGGCAGTCACATTTTTTCGCCCAGATCCGGCAGGAAACCGGCCCTGGAATGCGACTGGAAGAAAGTTTCAATTATCCCGTATCCACGCTAAAAAGACTTTTCTCCGTTTTTCGAGAACACCCTGAGATGGCGGAAAAATACGGACGCACCAAGACCCGCCGGGCCAACCAGAAGGCGATTGCCAACATCGTCTATGATGATCAGTATCGGGATCGTTCCCACAAGCTGGGCAACATTCACCCCGGCGACGGTTGGCGGTATCGCGGCAGGGGCTTGCTGATGATTACCGGACGCTATAATTATCGACGTTTCACCCATCATCATCGCCAGTATTGGGCCGACGA
This sequence comes from Gammaproteobacteria bacterium, assembly GCA_011330835.1. Taxonomy (GTDB): domain Bacteria; phylum Pseudomonadota; class Gammaproteobacteria; order UWMA-0217; family UWMA-0217; genus HyVt-560. Next base: position 3,821 of record DRPO01000303.1, read on the forward strand.
CCCGATAGACTTTGAAGCCAAACCGGAAAAACTGGCCGAGCCCGGGATCGCATTGCGCTCGGCCGTGTACTTCTGGCTGGACAACAGGCTGTACCTGGATGCCGACAGAGGAGAGGGAAAGTCCCTGGAATTCAATCTGAAGATCGTAAAGGAAATCACCCGGAAAATTCAGGGATCGGCGCTGTCGGCTCCTGAACGACAACAACATTACCGGAAAATGGCTACGTTATTAACAAAGAGCGAGCACGAGACAGCATGAAAAAAACCTATATATCCAGATTTTCCCGAACGGTTTCCGCCGCTATCTGCATTATTGCCTTCCTGACAACAACCAGCGTTTTTGGCCTGGATAATCCCGTCTTCCAGATCGGCAAGGTGATGATTGGCAATACGGTTAACGCCCGACATCCTGATTTTTCCCATGAATTTCTGGGCGCCATTTTGGATTTCCGCTTCGTTAGCGGCGAGCTCTCCCCTTGCCTAGACGAGCCATCAACAACCTGTCGACGGTTAATTGCCTTTATCGATGGCGAGCATCCCGCCGACAGAATACTCATCGACAGTTTTTCCAGCGATGAAGGCGAACCGCACATAGAAGCGTTGTCGTTCTACAACCTTGATCGAGATCGGGGAACAGAGATCATCTTGATCATGACCCGTTATTACAACACCGTTGATATCAAAGGATACGCCTACGAAATCCACTTCTATGACAACAAGGCGGTCGACACGGGAAACCTGAAAAAATTGGCGGAAATGGACGATATTCTTCCCGAACGCTCGCGTTATGGGTTTGACGGATACCTTCAGGGCAAGCGATCCGTTTTTCCGCTGAAAAATATCGCTTCGATAAAGCAGAGGCTGCATAAGGTTCAATAGGTAGCAATACTTGCAGAAGCGCCCGCACCCTGTATACCGAGATGAGGCGCGCCGCAATGCCCGCAGCCACGTTTGTGGGGAAGATTGCGGCGGGCGTTTCACGCCATCACCGAACCTCTCCGTCATTCCAGCCCACC
>DRPO01000304.1 GCA_011330835.1 Gammaproteobacteria bacterium
AACCGCCTCGACGTGGTCAAGGAAGTCGCCAGCGAATTCATCGGTCGGCGCGAGGGCGATCGCGTCGGGCTGATCCTGTTCGGCAGCCGGCCCTATATCCAGGCGCCGCTGACCTTCGACCGCGAAACGGTCAAGACGTTGCTGGACGAATCGGTGGTCGGCATCGCCGGACAGGAAACGGCCATTGGCGACGCCATAGGGCTCGCCATCAAACGCCTGCGCAAGCAGAACAAGGACGAGACGGTGCTGGTGCTGCTGACCGACGGCAGCAACACCAGCGGCCAGCTCAATCCCCGCCAGGCCGCCTCGCTGGCGCGCCAGGTCGGGCTGAAGATCTACACCATCGGCGTTGGCGGCGAGTCGGCGGCCGTCCAAGACATCTTTGGTCAATCGGTCGGCAACTATCGCGCCGAACTCGACGAAGAGACGCTCAAGTTCATCGCCAGCGCCACTGGCGGCCAGTACTTCCGGGCCACCGATCGCGGCGGACTGCGCGCCATCTACGCCCTGCTGGACAAGCTCGAACCGGCCGCCGGCAAGGGCGAATCGCTGCGCCCCGTCACCGCGCTGTATCACTGGCCGCTGGGCGCGGCGTTTCTGCTCAGCCTGCTGCTGGCGGCTCCCCTGGTTCTCGAATCCCTGCGGCGGCGCTGACATGATCTGGCAGGACTTCCATTTTCTCCGGCCCTGGTGGTTTTTGGCGCTGCTGCCGGCGGCGCTTGTCTTGTGGATGGCCTTTCGCAGCCGCCGCGCCGATTCGCCGTGGCGCAAGACCTGTGACGCGCATCTGCTGGAGCACCTCTGGCTGACCCCGCCCGGACGGATGAGCCGGGGGCTGCTGGCGCTGCTGGCGACCGGCTGGCTGCTGGCCATCGTCGCGCTGGCGGGGCCGGTGTGGGAGCGACAGCCGCAACCGGTGTTTCGCGCCGAACTGGCGCGGGTGATCGTGCTCGACCTGTCGCCATCGATGAACGCGACCGATGTCGCCCCCTCCCGCCTGCTGCGCGCCCGCTTCAAGCTCTCCGATCTGCTCGACCGGGCCCGGGAAGGCCGCTCGGCGCTGATCGTGTTTGGCGGCGAGTCCCACGTGGTCACGCCGCTGACCACGGACACCGAAACCATCGCCACCATGATTCCCGCGCTGGCGACCGACATCATACCCGAGCCCGGCGACCGCGCCGCCCCGGCGCTGATGCAGGCGTTGACCTTGCTCAAACGCGCCGACGCCAAAGACGGACAGGTCATCCTGATCACCGATGGCGTCGCCGACTCGCCCGATGCGCGCCAGGCCGCCGGCAACCTGCGCCGCGCCGGTTTCTCGCTGTCGGTTCTCGCGGTGGGCACGGAAGCCGGAGCGCCCGTCCCGGATGGCACGGGCGGCTTCAAGGGCCTGGCGAAACTGGATCCGGCCAGTCTCGACCGACTCTCCGACGCCGGCGGCGGCGCGTTCAGCCGCCTGACGCCGGACAGCGCCGATCTCGACCGGATCGTGCGCCACGCCGACAACCAGTTGGCGAAAAAACAGGAAGCCCGGCAGGAGAAGGTCGAACGCTGGGTCGAACGGGGCGTCTGGCTGTTGCCAGCCCTGCTGGTGATCGCCGCCAGCGGCCTGCGCAAGGGCTGGCTGGGCGTGATGCTGCTGGCGTTCCTGGCGCCCCAGCCCTCCCCGGCGCTGGATTGGGACAGTCTCTGGCGACGCGAGGATCAGCAGGGCCGCTACTGGCTGATGCACGGTCAGCCGAAACGCGCCGCGAAGGCGCTGACCGATCCCCTTTGGCGCGGTTCGGCGCTGTACGCTTCCGGAGAGTTCGACGCGGCGGCCGCCGAGTTCGCCAAGTCCGCAACCGCCGCGGCCCACTATAATCGGGGTAACGCGCTGGCCAAAGGCGGCCATCTGAAAGCGGCCATCGCGGCCTACGAGGAAGCCCTGAAGCTCGACCCGGACGACGCGGACGCGCGCGCGAACCTTGAACTGGTCAAAAAGCTGTTGAAGGATCGGGAACCACCCAAGCCGCCGGAGCCGCCCAAACCGCCGCCATCGGGCAAGCCCCCGTCGCCGCCAAAGCCGCCACCGCCGCCCAAGGCGCCGCCTCGTCCGAAAGATGACGATAGCGGGACGGGCAACAATGAACCGGAGCCCGAAATGCCGCAGAATAAGCCGTCCGCGCCGCCCCCGCCATCGGGACAGGCGCACAGCGCGGCGCTGCCGGATGATGGCAAGGAGCCGCCGAAACAAAACCTCGACCAATGGCTGCAACAGGTTCCGGATGATCCCTCGGGATTGCTGAGACGAAAATTCATGCTCGAACATTTGCGTAACAAGAAAGGAGCCGCGGCGCCATGAGCGTACTCGCTCGCACGGCGTTGCTGGCGATGCTGCTGAGCCTCGCCTCCGGCGTTCAGGCCGCCGTCAAGGCGCGGCTGGCCAAGTCGCGCGTCACGCTCGGCCAGACCGTGACCCTGCATATCGAATACGAAGGGCAGACGAAGAACAATCCGGCCACCCGCGGACT
>DRPO01000305.1 GCA_011330835.1 Gammaproteobacteria bacterium
ATGGCAGCTCAAATGCTTATACCATTTACCTCATCCTACTTGCCAGGTCAATAGGATTTAAGCGCGATTGCCCTGGCCCTGCGAACGCATCGCTTTCCGGACAGGCTGGCTTCGTATAGAATCTTCGTGGACGGAAAAGCCTTTCCGCCCAGACTTTATTCCGCTTCTTCGCGCCGCGCGGGAAGCTCCGCTCGTCGACCTGACTTCTCGTCGACCCGCCAAACCAACGCGAATTTCGATGGCGAAAAAACCAAGCTGTTCCGAGCATGACTCCGCTCTCGTGGTGCACGGGGAACTGGTTCGCCAGTTGCTGCATAACAGTCTTTCGGCTCTGCTGTCGGGCCTGTTGACCGCCGTCCTGGTGTTCTTCGTCCTGATCCGGGAGTTCCCTCGCGAGATGCCGGCCGCCTGGTTGGCGCTGTATACGCTCACGGTGCTGATCCGCCTGGCGACGATCAAGTTCATCCAAAAGACCGGCAACCGACTGGGGCCGGCATTGCAAGCCTACACCTTCTTCTCATTCCTCGGCGGGCTGTGTTGGGTCTCCCTGCTGTCGTTCCTGGTTCCCGGTACCCCGCTGGCCATGCAATTGTTTCTGCTGGTGGTGGTCTGCGGCGTCCCGATCTCGGGGTTGTCGTCGATCTCGGTCTATCCACCGGTATTCGCGGCGATGAACCTGCCTATCTTCGTCGGGCTCGTGGCCTGGGCGCTGCTCGCGGCGCCCGGTTTCCGGGCGGGTTTCACCGGCCTGGCCCTGATGTATGCCCTGCTTTTGAGCATCTCGGCCAAGGCCTACTACGACAATATGCGTGGCGCGCTGCTGGCCCGACTGGACAACCGGGAGCTGGTGCGCAAGTTGTCGCGCGCGAATCAGGAGCTGGAGGAACTTGCCTATAAGGACCCGGTCACGGGGCTGTCCAACCGGCGCTGGTTCGAGCATCAGCTCGAGCTGGCGTTGCAACAATGCGCCCAGCGCGATATTCCGCTGGCTCTGTTGCTGATCGATCTCGATCATTTCAAGCAGATCAACGACACCCATGGCCACCACATCGGCGACCGGGTTCTGCGCCATACCGCGCTCTGCCTGTCGGCGATGCTGAAGGAGTTGCCGCAAGGCGGTTACGCGGCGCGCTACGGCGGCGATGAGTTCGTTGCCGCGCTGCCCGGCACGCCACCGGAACGCGCGGTGGCATTGGCCACGAAACTGCTGGAGGAGATCTCGGAGAAGCTGCATTTCGGGGAGGATGATTGCCAACCCAGCGCCACCATCGGTATCGCCATCTACCCGGACGACGCCCACACCGTAGACAAGCTGACCCGCCATGCGGACATGGCGATGTATGCCGCCAAGCGGCTGGGCCGCAACCGTCTGCATCTGTACAACAGCACCGCGCCCCCGGGAGCGACGGATGCGACCGGGGTAACGCGACTCAGCGATGTATCGGCTTCTCGAACCTGACGCCGCGCTACCCTGCTCGGGAACGCAGGCAGGCGTCCAAAGCCGCGGGCGGAA
>DRPO01000306.1 GCA_011330835.1 Gammaproteobacteria bacterium
CGGCTGCCGTAGATTACGCGCTCCGTTCGCGGGGCTATAGCTCAGCTGGGAGAGCGCAACACTGGCAGTGTTGAGGTCGGCGGTTCGATCCCGCCTAGCTCCACCAAATTCCGGAACTGGCGACAGGCTCGGAAAGCTGGGACGCCATGCACCGTTTGGGAAGAATCATTACCTGGTCGGGAGTCTTGATCTCCGCGCTGGGAACCATCGCCGGCCTGGCCCTGATGAGCCAACAGCCGCCGCTGGCAAAGTTCTTCCTGATGCTGGTTCCGATCGGATTTGTGTTGCTGCTGACCGGCGTGGTAACCGCCGTCATGACGGACGACACAGACAACAGCCCGGTTGATCCGGACTGACCCAGGTCCCCTTCGTCTAGAGGCCTAGGACTCCGCCCTTTCACGGCGGCAACAGGGGTTCGAACCCCCTAGGGGACGCCAATTCAGAGGGCTCGCATTCGCGAGCCCTTTTTTATACTTCTCGCGATCAGGAATACCCCGTTCAGGGCGCGCATCTTTTCGCCGATAGCCGCGTTGTAAAAACTTGACGTATCAAAAGCCCCATATATTGTCGCGGCTCAGTCGGTGCGTACCGACTGTTCCCTCCACGACCGAATCCCCACCACCCCTCCGTCATTCCGGGCTGAGTGGAGCGAAGACCCGGAATCCAGAACGAGGCGCTGGATTCCCGCTTTCGCGGGAATGACGGACGAGGGGCAGTGACGGAGTGAAACTCCGACCGCAATCCTCCCCCTGAGTTTTTACGCCTTGCTCTCGACGAAAATCCACGCGCCCTGAACGCGGTATTCCTGATCGCGAGAAGTATGCTTCCCGCGCTCAGGAATACCTCAATCCCGACGACCGGGTTCTCATTCCAGCCGCCACCGACTCCAGTTCCGATCCCTACCCGCGGATAAGCAACAATGACTGGACCAGATCATTCACGGTCGGCGCGCCCGACCGTCCAAACCCTACGATGGCGAAAAATAAAACCAGAAATCACCGCCCGATCATCGAAGAAGTCGAACCGAGAATCCTCTACTCGGCCGATTTCGCGCCCGCCGTACTCGCCGATCCCCTGGCGGAAGCCGGCCTGCCCGCCGAGATCCGCGTCGTCGATGCGCCCGCGAGCGACGCCGCGCCGGAACCCATCGCCCCGATCACCCGCGATGAGGACATCCTCATCGACCCTCCGGAAACCCGCGCGCCCCACGAACTGGTCATCGTCGATACCGCCACGCCCGACTACCAGCAACTGGTCGACGACATCACCGACCAGGCCGACGGCGACCGCCAGATCGAAGTCGTCCTGCTCGACGCATCGCGCGATGGCGTCACGCAACTCTCCGAGATCCTGCAACGCCATGCCGATCTCGACGCGGTCCACCTGATCTCCCACGGCGCCGACGGCGAACTGAGCCTGGGCGACACCGTCCTCGACGCCGACAGCCTGCTGGCCAATCGCGAAGCCTTCCGGGACTGGGGCGCAGCCTTCAGCGAGGAAGGCGACCTGCTGATCTATGGCTGCAATCTCGCCGCCAGCGAGGAAGGCAAGAACCTGGTCGATACGCTGTCGCAACTCACCGGAACCGATGTCGCGGCCTCCGATGACCTGACCGGCAACGCGGCGCGGGGCGGAGACTGGGAGCTGGAATATCGACAAGGGGATATTCAGGCAGATGTCGCCCTGAGCGCCGACGCGCAATCAAGTTACTCAGGCGTTCTCGGCGCGGCGCCTACCAACATTACCCTGAGCCAGTCGACATCGGTCGCTATCGCCAATGCCGGGTTTGAATCCGGAACAACGGACTGGGCGCCATTTCCGTCCGATTCTGGCGTTGGCGAGCCCAGTTCCAGCTTGTATACAGACGGCGCCCCTAAAGGATCTTATCTCGCCTATCTTGCATCCGACGTATCGGGAAATCAGTTTTCCCAAACGCTGGCTGAAACCTTCGAAGCAAACCGGAGCTATACGCTCAGCGCCTTGGTTGGCGATAACAACTACGATGCCCAAGATGCTTCCGGCTGGGAAATGCGGCTGTATGCGGGAAGCCAGTTGTTGGGGACCGTTTCCAACGCTGACTTTGATCCTGCCAACGATGAATTCATCAAAGCAACGCTACACCTTGACGCCGATACGCTTTCAAACTACTCGGCGAACCATGGCAATCCCCTGAAAATAGAATTCTACAACACAGGGGATCCTGCCGTTGTGGACGACTGGGTTCATTTCGACGACGTACAACTCGAATACACCTACCTCAATGTCGCCGACAGCGCACCCAATGGAACCATCGTCGGCGATGTCGCCAGCGTTACCGACCCCGACACCGGCGACACTTTCACCTACAGCCTTGCTGACAACGCCGGCGGGCGCTTCGCCATCGACAACAACACCGGCGTCATCACCGTCGCCGACGGCTCCCTGCTCGACTACGCCAGCAACAGCAGCCACGACATCACGATCCGCGCCACCGATCAGACCGGCCTGACCTATGACGAGGTCTTCACCATCCAGGTGCGCCCGCCGATCAACAGCCTGCCGACCAGCGTCAGCGTCGACGAGGACAGCAGCATCACGTTCAGCGCCGCCAACGGCAACGCGGTCAAGGTACAGAGCGACAATCCCGCCAGCACGCCGATGGACGTGACACTCAGCGTCAGCCATGGCGTATTGACGCTCAGCCAGACCACCGGACTCACCTTTATTTCCGGTGACGGCGCCGCCGACGCCAGCCTGCGCATCATCGGCGCGCGGTCCGATATCAACGCCGCGCTGGATGGGATGACTTATACGCCGAACGCCAATTACAACGGCTCGGACGCCCTCCAGATCAGCAGTTGGGACGACGCCGGGCTGCTCGGCTATTACAGCTTCGACGACAGCGGCGACCTCGGCGCGGACACCGGGCCGGGCACAGCCAATAACGGCGCGGTCACGGGCGTCGCCTCCAGCGCCGATGCGACCCGAGGCAATGTGGCCAGTTTCGTCGCCGCCAATAGCGCCGACGTGATCAACATCGCCGGGCTGTATGGCCAACCCGGCGATGTCACCTTGAGCGCCTGGATCGATTTCAACGGCGTCGATCCCGGCGAAGTCATTTCACTGGGGGACGCGGTAATGCTCCGCGCCGGCGATTGGGGCGCCGGAGCCGACGCCATGAGCGGCATCTTCTACGACGGCGGCAGCTGGAAAGAAACCAAACTCTCCACCGACCTCTCCGGAACCGGCTGGCGTCACGTCGCCTACACCTTCGACGACGCCGCCAACACCCAGAATCTCTATATCGACGGCGAACTGGTCGCCAGCAGCAACTATACGGCTTCGATCAGCTACACCGCCCCCGCCAGCGCCGGCGGCGCGCTGGCCAACTCCACCATTGGCCATCATGCCGACCCGGATCAACCGGATTTCTACTTCGACGGCAAGATCGACGACGCCCGCGTGTACAACCGCGCCCTGACTCAGACTGAAATCCAGAACATCATGGCGGCGCCGATGGATGCTTCCACGGATTCAGTGGCGATTACCGTGAATGCGGCGAATGACGCGCCAACCGGGCAACCCGCCATCACCGGCGTTACCCAGGTAGGCGAAACCCTCGCGGTCGATACATCAAGCGTCTCCGACCCTGACGGGCTGGGCGCATTCTCCTACCAGTGGCTGCGCGACGGCGCGGAAATCAGTGGCGCAACCGCCGGAACCTATACGCTCACGCAGGACGATTTCAACAGCAAGATCCGCGTCGAAGTCCGCTATACCGATGCGGCGGGTACCGACGAGGGCCCACTAACCTCAGCGCAAACGGCGGATGTCACGATGAGTGAAGCCGCCGCCCTTGCAACCGGATTCGTGACCACCTGGAAAACGGATAACCCCGGCGCTTCCGCAAACAACGAGATCACCATTCCCGTTGGGGCTGGCGCCACCGACTTTACCGTGTTCTGGGGAGACGGCTCTTCTTCCCGTCACACCAGTGGCCCCGTTACCCACGGCTACGCCTCATCGGGGACCTACACGGTCGCGATCGTCGGCGACTTTCCCGGGATCAGTTTCGAGGGCGGCGGCGATGGCGACAAGATGCTCTCCATCGAGCAATGGGGAAATATCGCCTGGGCGGATCTGGATGATGCATTCCAGGGCGCGGCAAATCTGGTCATCAATGCAACCGACACGCCGGATCTTTCCAATGTCACCGACCTCTCCTACATGTTTGCCGGCGCGGTAAATGTCAACGCCGATCTCAGCGGCTGGGATGTTTCCAACATTACCAACATGCGCGGCATGTTCGATGGCGCTTCCAGCTTCAATCAGGATATCAGTGGCTGGAATACCGCCAACGTCACCAACATGGCTAACATGTTTCGTAACGCCTCAAGCTTCGATCAGGATATCGGTGGCTGGGACACCTCCAGGGTCACCAGCATGTTCGGAACATTCCATGGAGCAACCCGCTTCAACCAGAACATCGGCGCATGGGACACTTCGAACGTCACCAACATGGCCAACATGTTTCGGAACGCTTCCAGCTTCAATCAGGATATCGGCGGGTGGAACACCGGAAACGTCACCAATATGTCCTCGACATTTGACGGAGCTACTGACTTCAATCAAGACATCGGGGGGTGGGAGACCAGCAACGTCACCACCCTGTATGCGACATTCTACGGAGCCTCCAACTTCAACCAGAACATCGGTGCATGGGACACAGCCAATGTCGCCAGCATGGCGTATATGTTTCGCAATGCGTCCAGCTTTAACCAGGACATCGGCGCCTGGGATACATCCAATGTCACTCGCATGGAAAACATGTTTCGGGGCGCATCCAGCTTCAACCAGAATATCGACGCCTGGGACACGTCGAACGTCACTCGGATGGACGGCATGTTTCGAGGCGCCTCCAGCTTCGACCAGGACATCAGTGGCTGGAACACCGGCAATGTCGCCAACATGTACACCATGTTTTTCGGCGCCTCGAGTTTTGATCAGGGTATCGGAGGATGGAACACGGGCAAC
>DRPO01000307.1 GCA_011330835.1 Gammaproteobacteria bacterium
CGTTGCGTATATTCTCGCAGTTACGGTGGCGCTCCCAATAATCCCCTCTCCCCTTTGGGGGGAGAGGGTTAGGGTTAGGGTTGAGGGTGAGGGGGAAAACCGCATATCGGGACACAGGGTGCGAGTACTTTTGCAACTATTAATACTGGGAAGCGTCCATGCCGCCACGCAGCTCGTCGCAGGATTGTCAGAGGGAGGAGTAGAGTTTGGATTTTTTCAGGGCCATGGTGAAGATGCTTACCTGTGTGTACTTACGTACGCGTAACCACAGGATAAACCATTCAAATGGCTCGTTGTCGGCCAAAAGGCAGATTTTCTTGAGCGAAGCGAACCCGCAGGGGGTGAGGCCCAGGGATGAGCCGAACAATTTAACTGCCGCGGCAGTTCGACTCCAAAGGTGTTTGGAAAAGCCGATTGGGATCGGGTGCTGCAGGGGGGTGATCAGAAAATGGTGGCCAGGGACAGAATCGAACTGCCGACACGGGGATTTTCAGTCCCCTGCTCTACCGACTGAGCTACCTGGCCGTGAGATGCGGGCCTTCAACGGAGGGTTGAAGGGGAGGCGTATTAAAGCGGCTTGGGCCGCCGCCGTCAAGCGCGAATCTCACCGGGACGGGTCACGATTTGGGCGCGCTCCAGTTGTCCACGGCGGAGGCGCCTTCGCCGAAGAAGAATTTTTCCATCTCTTCTTCGAGAAACTGGCGGGCTTTGGGCTCGATGGGGCTGAGCCTGTATTCGTTGATGAGCATGGTCTGGTGGCGGAGCCATTGCTGCCAGGCTTCCTTGGAGACGTTTTCGAAGATGCGTTTGCCGAGTTCCCCGGGGTAGGTGGGGCGATCCAGTCCTTCGGCTTCTTTTTTCAATATGACGCAGTTGACCATGCGAGTCATGGCGGTTCTCCTGATATCTTTTTAGCGGTTCTGGCGGCGGGCCAGCAGTTTCGCGATGGGCGCGGGCAGGCCGCCAGGCGGTGATTGCTGGGGGTTATACCAGAGTGTCTGGCGGTTCGCCATTTCCTTGACGCCGGACGGGGCATCGATTTCGGCGTGGATGGGGGTTAGCGACAGTTCGAAATGGGTGAGTGGGTGGCGAATGGGCGGCTCCTTGCGCCAGCGCTTGAGCCGGAGCTGGTAGCGCGTTTCGACGGCTTCTTCGATGTCGGTTCGCGGGTCGATTTCCGGTAGCGACCAGAGGCCGCCCCAGACGCCTTGGGCGGGACGCTTTTCGAGCAGGATCTCGCCGCGCCGATTGCGCAGGATGAGAAGCTGGCGGTGCTTGACCGGACGCGCCGTACGGGGCTTCTTGCCGGGCCAGCGTTCCGGTTCGCCCGAGCGCCGGGCCTTGCAGTCGCGGCTGACGGGGCAGCGGGCGCAGTCGGGCCGGCTCCGGCGGCAGAGGGTGGCGCCGAGATCCATGATGCCCTGGGTGTAGGCCGCGACCCGTTCCCCGGGCGTGTGTTTTTCGGCCAGTTCCCACAGGCGCCGGTTGACCGCGCTGTGCCCGGGCCAGCCGTCGACGCCGTGGTATCGGGCCAGCACCCGTTTGACGTTGCCATCGAGAATCGCGGCGCGTTGGCCGAACGCCAGGGCGAGGATGGCGGCGGCGGTGGAGCGGCCAATACCGGGCAGGGATTCCAGGCAGGCGGGATCCGCGGGCAGGTCGCCGCCCATCTCCGCGACGATGCGTTGCGCCGCCTTGTGCAGATTGCGGGCGCGAGCGTAGTAACCCAGCCCCGCCCAGCGCCTGAGCACCTCGTCGAGACTGGCGTCGGCCAGCGTCGCGACGTCGGGGAAGCAAGCCATGAAACGCTCGAAATAGGGGATGACGGTGTCCACCTGGGTTTGCTGCAGCATGATTTCCGAGACCCAGACGCGATAGGGCGTTGCGTTTTGCTGCCAGGGCAGGTGTTTGCGGCCATGCTGGTCGCACCAGTCGAGCAACGCGCGGGCGAAGGGGGTGGTTTGGGTCAAGGTAGCGATTCGGGCCGGGTTGCGGAGATTGTCGCCGAAACATCGGGAAGGCTCAAACCGCGCGTGATTGGCGTCCAGGGCTTGGCGGCGCAATGCCTACATCATGTCCACCGGATCGACATCGACGGACCAGCGCGCCCTGCGGGCGGTTTTCAACTTGCGGATGGCGGGCAGGGCCTGATCGAGCGCGCGGTGCAGCGGGCCGCGCTTCGGAGCCCGCAACAGCAGTTGAAACCGGAATCGACCGGCCTTTCGCGTCATCGGCGCGGTGACCGGTCCCAGCGCCTCGACCTCATCACGCGCGGCGTCGCGAAACAGCCGCGCGGCCTCTTCGAGAAATTCCATCGCCGCCTCACCCTTGGGCGCGGAGGCGCGAATCAGCGCCAGATGGGCCCAGGGCGGCCAGTCGGCTTCGGCGCGTTCAAGCAACTGGCCGGTGGCGATCTCGGCGTAATCCTCGCACAGCAGTTGGCGCAGCAGGGGGTGCTCGGGCTGGTGGGTTTGCATGACGACTTCGCCCGGCTCGTCGCCCCGCCCCGCGCGACCGCTGACTTGGATGACCTGCTGGACCAGCTTTTCCGGGGCGTGAAAGTCCGTGCTGAACAGCCCCTGATCGACATCCACAATGCCCACCAGGGTGATATTGGGAAAATCATGCCCCTTGGCGAGCAGCTGGGTGCCGATGATGATGTTGTACTCGCCGGCGGCGATGGCGGCCAGCGCCCGGGGGAGGTCGTCCTTGCGGGTCATGCTGTCGCGGTCGATGCGGATCAGCGGCTCGTTGGGAAAGCAGCTGCGCACCACCTGTTCCAGCTTTTGCGCGCCCAGGCCGATCGCCACCAGCTCCGGCTCGCCGCAGCTCGGACACCGGGCCGGCGGCCGCGCCTGGTAGCCGCAATGGTGGCAGCGGATCTGGTTGATCGGCGCGTGCCAGACCGTGTGCGCGGCGCAACGCGGGCAGTCGACGGGCGTTCCGCACTCGTGGCAGAGCATCAGCGGCGTGTAGCCCCGGCGATTGAGAAACAGCATGACCTGGCGACCCTGGCCCAGGTGAACCCGCATCCGTTCCATGAGAAAGCGCGACAGCCCCTCGGCCAACTCCTGGCGACGCAGATCGACCAGATGCAACCGGGGGGGACGGGCGTTGCCGGCGCGCCGGGTCAGGCGCAGGTGGCGATACTTGCCTTGCCGGGCGTTGTTCAGTGATTCCAGCGACGGCGTGGCCGAGCCGAGAATGACCGGACAACCGGTCAACTGGCCGCGCAGGATCGCGACATCGCGACCGTGATACCGCAAACCGCTTTGCTGTTTCAGGGAGCTGTCATGTTCCTCATCGACGATGATCAGTTGCAGAGCCTTGAAGGCGGTGAAAACAGCGGATCGGGTGCCGATGATGACCTTGGCCTCCCCCTGGCTGGCTGCTCGCCAGGCCCGGAAGCGCTCGGTGTCGTTCAACGCCGAGTGCATCACCGCCACCGTCTCGCCCAGCCGCGCCCGAAACCGGCGTTCGAGCTGGGGCGTCAAGCTGATCTCCGGCGCCAGAACCAGCGCCTGGCCGCCGCGCGCCAGCACTGTTTCGATGACCGCGAGATATACCTCGGTCTTGCCGCTTCCGGTAACGCCATCGAGCAGGCTGACCTGAAAAGCGCCGAGGTCGCTCTCCAGCGCATCCACCGCGGCTTGTTGCTCGTCATTCAGCACGGGGCCTGATTGATTGGGTGTCCCGTTTTTGGGGAGAGAACCAACCGGAGCCTTTCGCGACTCCACCAGGCCTCGCTCCGCGAGCGCCTTGAGCAACGCGCGCGGATCCTTGAAATGCAGGCGCAAGGTCTCGACAGGCAAACCATCCGGCGCGGCTTGCAGCCTCTCCAGCAGAGCGCGTTGCTGATAGGCTCGGCGCGGAACCTGATCCAAGGAAGCGTCGGACGCGGCCCTCCAGACAACGGGATCCTCGCCATCGGCGGGCAGGTGCTGGCGCAGCCTGGCCGGAAGCGCCGTGAAAATGGCTTCGCCCAGTGGGTGATGATAGTAGCGGGCGACGCGCTCCAACAGCTCCAGAATGTTGGCAGGGACGACCGGCTCGGAATCCAGCACCGCCTTGACGGGTTTGAGCTTGTCCGGCGGACAATCGCCCGTCTCCCGGATCGCCACGATGACGCCGGTCAACGCCCGCCCCGCGAAATCGACGCGAACGCGCTGCCCCGGTTGCAACGAGCCGGGCTGGTCGCCGCCGGGCAGGTACTCGAAGCTGTCCCCGGCTGGCGAAGGAATGGCGACGGAAAGGATCAATACCGGGACTCTGGGTGGCTGAGCGGGCCACCATTATCTTCCGAAATCACCCAAAAGGAAGCGATTTTTCCAGCGACCGCTTATTCCCTGGAAAGAACCGATTATCCACAGCTTCTGTGGATAACTATGTGGACAAGCTTTAGAAAACCGGGGGTGGACCCAGTGTTTTCGGAGGTTTCTGTTAAATTGGTCAAAAATTGACCACATCTATTATTCGTCGAAATATCATATGGTTATAGGCGAGTTATAAAGTTATTGATAGATAATATGGCGTAGGTTATTGGATCTTGCTTCCAGACTGACAGGCCTGTGAGTAACTCGCATGGAATTTCAGGGCTCAGAACTGGCTGGGGCTACCCGAAAACGAGGGCGCGTTGGGCTTCAAGGGGGATTTTGAAATGACCGGGGAGCACGGGTAGGGTTGGCGTCGACCCTCAGCCCCAGGCCGTCGCCAGATCATCGAGATCGACCTCCAGCGCTTGCGCGATCCTGGCGAGGGTATCCACGCTTCCGGCGCGCAGGCGGTTTTCGATCTGCGCAATGCTTCCCTGGGTAGCGCCAATGCGTTCGGCCAGTTGCGCCTGTGACAAACCGCGATGCCGGCGCCATACCTTGACGGGGTGTTCACCCTCCATGAGGGCGTCGACGACATCACCGGGAACCAACTCGTCTTCTCCTTCGGCGAGCGCACGAACCGCCGAGGCAGCCGCTCGGATATCCTCCGCATCTTCCGCCCTCTCCAGCAATGCAAGATAGTCGCTATAAGGAATGACGGCGTATTTCTTCTTGTCCGCCTTTTCAATAATCTGAACGCTCATTTGTAGATATCTCCTCTAACGCCAATTTTCAAAACAAGCAACGTGAGTTCTCCACTGTCGAGAGAGCAGATCGCGCGATAACGTCCTACTCTCAAACGCCAGAATACCGACCCTTTAAGAGGCTTCCAGTCGCCTTTGAACTGATCTGTATGCCTGGCAATCTGTTTCAAGGCGCCGATAATCCTCTTCCGAACTTCGGGAGGAGCCTTTCGCAATCCTTTCAGCGCCGACTTCTTATACTTGATTTCATACACAACCAATACATTACGATATGTAATACACGATGACAATCCCCATGCGGGCGGTAGCCCGCCGGGTTGAACCAGGCGGCTTTGTCAACCCATCCGCTTCGCTTGCGTTAAGAAAGGTGTACCGACAAAAAACCGATGCCGTAGAATGATGATAACCAATGCAATCGAATGGACAGGGGAGGTCATGCTGAACCAGGACTCTGCTCTTGAAGCGTTCCTCATGGGGATTCAGCGCAAGGGCTACCAGATGGCCTGCCTGGCCATCGGCGACCGCGATGAAGCGCTGGATCTGTTACAGGATGCGATGATGAAACTGGCGCAGCGCTATGGCGACCGACCGGAGAATGAGTGGCGACCGCTGTTTTTCCGCATCCTCAACAACCGGATCATGGACTATCATCGTCGACGCACCGCGCTGGGTCGCTGGATGAGCTGGTTTCGATCCGACCAGGACGATGAGGATCACGACCCGGTGCAAACCGCGCCGGACGCGGATGCGCCGCTGCCGGAACACTTGCTGGCGCTGGATATCGCCGGCGACGAACTGGTGAAGGCGGTGGAGGCGTTGCCGCTGCGCCAGAAACAGACCTTTCTGCTCAGAGCCTGGGAGGGCTTGAGCGTGAAGGAAACGGCGCAAGCCATGCAATGCGGGGAAGGCAGCGTCAAGACGCACTACTCGCGCGCATTGGCGAATCTGCGACAGGTATTGGAAGAGCACTATGAAAGACGATAGCAACACGACTTGGCTCGAGCAGGTCAGCCGGCGATTCACCGAAGCGCTGGACGAGCAGGCCAACGCGCTCGACGCCGCCACGTTGCAGCGCATCAACCAGGCGCGGCGGCAGGCGTTGGCGGGGCGCAAGCGGTCGTGGCGGCTGGCCGGTCGATGGTGGGTTCCCGCCGGTTCGCTGGCGGCGATCGCGCTGGCGGCGGTGGTTGTCATCAACCTCCCCGGCCAGTCCGGCGCGCCGCTGGGCGGCGAGTTCCCCGACAGCGAGGCGATCCAGTTGTTGACGGCTCAGGACGACCTGGAGCTGTACCGGGATCTCGATTTCTATCTCTGGCTGGATCAGCAAGATGCGGGGTGACAGTCGCACAGCCCCCCTCTGGCTGGCCGCCGGACTGGCGCTGGCGGCCCCGGTCGCGCCCGGCGAGGAAGCGGTCAGCGCGGAGCTGCTGGAATTCCTGGGGGCCATGTCCCCCGACGAGGGCGACGTGGTGGCGCTGCTGGAAGAATCCGCCCTGTGGGCCGACCTGGAACAGCAGGCGTCCGGAAATCCCGACAGCAAACCCCTTGAATCAGACGAACAACAGGCGAACCATGAACATCAGTAACCACAACATTCGAAACAGGCGAGCCAGCGGATGGCGGTGGCGGGTTCTGGGCGTGTTGCTGCTGTGCTGGCATGGCGTACTGGTCGCCGCCCCGGCCTGGGATGACCTGACCGAATCCCAGCGGAAAGTGCTCGCGCCCCTAGAAACGAAATGGGAGAGCCTCCCCGAACAGCGCCGGGAAAATCTCGCTCGCGGCGCGGCCCGCTGGGCAACGCTCAAGCCGGAACAACGGCAACTGGCCAAAAAGCGGCTCGGCCAGTGGCGCAAGATGACGCCGGAGCAGCGCCAACGCCTGAAAAACCGCTTCCGGCGGTTTCTCGCGCTGCCGGCTGAAAAACGCCAACGGCTGCGCCATCGATTCCGCCAATTCAAGGCGCTGCCGCCCGACGAGAGAAAACGTCTGCGAGACCACTGGCGAAAGCTCAAGCCCGCGGAGCGCAAACGCATCCTGCGGGAGCGCCACAAGCGGCGAGATCAAGGGACAAGACCGAGGCGACCGGTGGATTGACTGGAGGCCAGCGCTCCGGGACGCAAGCCTGGGAGCGCCGGCGTCCCGCCGGCCCAACGGCGATGTCGGGCGCAGCCCGACGAGCCGTAAGGCGCTCTTCCTCCCCCTTCGCCCGCCCCGCCTCGCCAGCGAGGCGGGATAAGGCGGGCGACGGGGGCGCCCTTTCTTTTGGCGACTTTTCTTTGGGCGAGCAAAGAAAAGTCACTCGCGCCCTTGCGCCATGAATTAGAGAAAAAGTACGACGCATCGGGGCGCGAAACCCGCCACAAAACCAGCTTACCGACAAACAACACCCTCAAGGCGAAATACCAAACACCTTTGCCGGCAGGATGCCGGCGCTCCCCAGGGGGGCACCGGTCGAAATGCGGGTGAAAGGGGTATACTGACCCCATGAGCGCGAAAGCCCCCCAAGAATCCGCGGCCCTGGCGCGGCATGCACCGATCGTCGAGGCGCTGGCGACGTTCCCCGGCATTCGGCAGGCGATTCTTTTTGGCTCGGTCGCGACGGGCGCCGCCGGGCCGGAAAGCGATCTCGATATCGGCGTCGAGGCGGAACGTCCGCTGACCGACGAGCAGCGAATGCGGCTGATCGAGGCGCTGGCGGTGGCGACCGGTCGCCCGGTGGATCTGATCGATCTGCGCGCGGCGGGACAACCGTTGCTGGGCGAGATTCTGAAAACCGGCGTCCGACTGTTTGGCGACAACGAAGATTATGCGCGGCTGATTTTTCGCAACATTCTCGACCGCGAGGACTTCCTGCCTTACCACAACCGCATTCTGAAAGAGCGGCGAGAAGCATGGCTGAACCGGTAGTTTCGGAAAAACTGGAGTCGCTCAGGCGCTGCCTGGCCCGTATCGAGAGCAAGCGCCCGAAAACGCTGGACGCGCTGGAGCGGGATCTCGATGCGCAAGACATCCTGGTTCTCAATCTCAGCCGGGCCATCCAGCTCTGTGTGGATATTGGCTCGCATCTCGTCTCGCGATCCGACATCGCTCCGCCCCAGACCATGGGCGAAACGTTTTCAGCGCTTGCCCAATTGGGGCTGCTCTCCGATTCGATGGCCGAAGCCATGAAAAAGGCGGTTGGATTCCGCAATATTGCCGTACATGGTTACGAGAGCCTGAACATGGCGATCGTTTTTTCCATTGTTACCGAGCGTCTTGAGGATTTCCGCCAGTTCGCGAGAGAAGTTCAGCGTCATGAAGAAGACGCGGATTGAAGATATACTTCCCGGCCCGATC
>DRPO01000308.1 GCA_011330835.1 Gammaproteobacteria bacterium
AAGGGATGACTTGGTTGCGGCCGTCAACGAACTAATCCGGCGCGGATTGTTTTACCTACGATACACGACCGGTGATCCTGCAGAAAATATGCGTCAAAAAGGTGTCCGTATTGTGGCCGATTATATTGAGTATTTCGCCGATGAGCTGCGAGATCTAACCTTTGAGCCAGAGAAAGAATTCGAAACGATGATTGAATACGAGGATGACAACGGTGGGGCGATGATCGCCGGTGCTATCGATATTGTCAGGCGAGATAATCCGCCGAGAGTGACCCTGATTGACTTCAAGTCTGGCGACCCGGATTCCGACAGCCACCAGAAACTGGACGAAGAGGAAATGCAGTTACAGATCGCTGTTTATGCTGTCGCTGCTCGCAATGAGCTTGAGTATGAACCCGAAAAAGGGCTTGTTCGATACCTGGATGTCAATCGAAACGCCGGGGAAAAGTACGAGCTGGAAGTTCCCTTGGACAGCGAAGCTATCGAAGGAGCCAAGAGGGCCGTGGTTGAAACGGCTACCGCTATCAGAGATCGCAGGTTCAAAGCCGGGCCAAGAAAGCCAGGGCGCGATGGGACTCATCGTTGCAGAACCTGTGACTTCCTCGGATTTTGCGGTATGAAGCAGGCGATGGATTTCAAAAGAAGGAATCTCGGGCGTTTCTGACCTTGACTGACGTCTTCACGAAAGAGAAGCGATCCGAAGTTATGTCGCGCGTCCGTGGCAAAGGGAACATTGCCACGGAACTCAAGCTGATCAAGCTATTCCGCGAATATGGGATTACTGGCTGGCGTAGAAATTATCGCCTGTTCGGTAAGCCTGATTTTGTGTTTCCGGCTAGACGAGTGGCCGTTTTTGTCGACGGGGAGTTCTGGCACGGGCACCCAACACGGGGCCAAATTCCCAAATCCAACCGAGAGTTTTGGGTACGGAAGATTCAGCGCAGCAAGGCGCGAGACCGATTGGTAAACAAGACGCTAAAGAGCAAAGGATGGGTTGTTGTCCGGATCTGGCAACACCAGCTAAAGACATCCGAGTGGCGACGAAAGTTGATGAAGGGATTCCGGGCTGCGGAAAAGAAAGCACAGAGTGCCTCATCCAACAAGACTGATTCACAACAAGGCAAATGATGAGCTGTTCGACCATTTCCGCCAAGCCTTCATGCACGGGAATATCTGGGACACCCATCTTTTGAAACCCTGATTGAAACCTGATCAGGGTCTCGATTTGCCGGAACCCTTCGTGGCAGCGTCCGGGCAGGCACTCACCAGGGAGGAGGCACAGGCGGCGAGTTGGGTATGAGTCCGTCGGAGGTGCATGCGGCGGCACGGCGGGCGCTGGCGGCGCGGCTTGCGGTCAGGCTGGGGGAGCGGCCGGAGCCGCAGCGGCGTAATCTTGCGGAATTTCTGCTGCATGGCATCCGCTATGTTTTCGTTTCGGAACCGGGAGAGCCCACGCGCGGCATGCCAACCCTGCATGCGGCGCCACCCGTGAGCGAGTGGCTGGTTTCCAACGACGAATTGCCGCCTGTCTGGCCCGATCCGGCGGGGGAGGTACGCGGTATTGCCTTTTCGCCGCTCTACAAGTCGGCCCCCCCATGCCGCGCGGCAGGACGAGCGGCTCTATGAACTGCTGGTTCTGGTCGATGCGGTCCGTGGCGGCCAGGCCAGGGAACGGAAGCTGGCCGGGGAGGCGCTCAAGAAGCGGCTCATGGAACATGAATAGGTTGCAGAACCCGACCTCGCCATGCTGGAACGTATGGCTTTCGCAACGTGCTGGCGCGCGAATATAGCGCCATCGATTGTCAACGCTACTCATGAGCCGCGCCGATTTTTATTCCGCCCCGTAATTGTTTGAACCCCCGCTACGTCGTTTCGAGATCCCCGCCTGCGCGGGGATGACGGAGGGGGAAGGCTGCGGGGCGACGGCGAAAGTATGACAAGCTCACCATGTTGAGCCAATTTTGAGGCGACTAATAACGTCGGCCCGAGGGGTTGGTTATACCGCTTACTCCACCTTTTTGAGTTCTTCACGTATGATTCGTCTTAAGGTCTTTGCATCCACTGCCGTATTCGTTTTTGACAGCGCCTCCCTCAAGGCCTCGTTAATGAGTGTCTGATAACCTCGGCCGAGTTCATCGCCCTTTTTTCTGAAGGCGGCGATGATGTCGTCATCCAGATATATTGTGATGCGGGTTTTACCGGTATTTTTTGCAACCGGACCTCGTTTGCCCTTACTGAAATCGTATTCC
>DRPO01000309.1 GCA_011330835.1 Gammaproteobacteria bacterium
CATTTCTGGCTCGACAAGGCGGTGCAGCAGCGCCGCGAGGAGCACATGGCCTTCCTCGAGAAGGTGAAATCACGCCCCGGCGGGCTTGAGAGCATCAAGCGGAAATATTGCGAGAAAAGGCGCGTGGCGCTGATCTACAGTTACAGGATCTGCATCTATCGCGGATCCCCCGACCCCGAGAGCGGCAGACCGGGCTTCACCGTCAGAATACAGAAACCCAGCGGATACCTTACGCTGGTCCCATGGGATTACCCTGACAGGATTCTTTTCGACGGTGTGTCATTATATGGAGTCAACGCAGATGGGGAGATTACAGGCCAAGTATCGGAAGGGAAGGTGAACGATGGCTAACAAGCAGGATCAATTTGCTGAATACGGGAGGATTTCCGGTCTGGCCTACGATGCTCCGGGCATAAACCCCGATCCCAATGTGGAGAAGAGATTGCCTAAAGGCTACTCCCTCATGGATCAGGGTTCGAATGCGGCAACCGGCTTCAACGGCGCCACGTTCTACAATGGCGATACGAATACGCTGGTTGTCGGCATTGGAGGAACGAATAGCGCCAATCCACTCGATATCCTGCAGGATTACGGCGTGATGGGCGGCGGGGCGACCGCTCAGGTGCTGGATGCCGCCGACCTCACCATGAATTCCCTGAAAAAGCTTGCCGCACAGGGGATTACCGATCCGAACTTCTTCGATATCACAGTGCCGAAGGCTACGGTTGTCGAAACATCTGGCACGAGGTTTCACTGATGCTTTTTCGTTCACGTCTTGCAAACGTTGCTTCAATCGCGCTTTTGCTCGTTGTACTGCTCTTACTTGCACTCTTCGGTTATGGATATACTCTTCAGGATCATCGTCCACCCGAAGTGCGAGCCCTTGAAGCGTTCAACCGCCATCTCAAGGCGATCGGCAGCCCGTTACGGGCATCCATCGAAAACTGTAAAAGGACTGCGGCCACCGCGGAAGATAAACGCATCGGCGTAAGGTATTTTGTAGACTGCAAGGTCAACAACACCGAAGGCCATGGAACAATCTATTATACCGCCGCATTCGGGGCGAGAGATCAGGTCGAATTTTCAGATACTTTGGAGATGCAGTAATGGCAGGGACTGGCACACCGGAACACCCGCTGAAATCATTTACCTGGGAAGATGCTCAAGCCCATTGGGAAACCGGAAATGGAGAACCAGTCTACGTCGATATGTCATCCCACATGAATGCTGGGGCTGGCAAGGTATTCTCAGCAAGCGATTTTGCAACCCCAATAGGTAAAGCTATAAAAGATTTGCCCGTTGGAACCACCGTGCGTTTCGAATCAAATAACGATCTCCGCGAGAAGACAGGAGCTTCATTAGCGAAAGCCACTCATAGCTACTATGCCTCCCATGGGTTGTTGTCGGATCAGGCCTATGTGTGGGGCAATACTTCAGCCGGGTTTCGTGGTACGGTTACTGTTCTGGGAAATGGTTTAATCGCAATTGACGGTGAAATACGCCCTTATGATGAGCAGTTTGATTTTTCGCCCAATACGTTAAATCCGATTTTGGAGGCGGCGCGGGCGGCTGGTAAAATTTGGGCTGGCCCTGGAACGCCATTTGAAATCCATTTCGTTGGTACTGGAAAAAAAGTGTCCGGAATATATCAACTTCGCGAATTCGGGGTATTTGATACATATACGTTGTGGGAAGTGGACGAAAACAAATGCTTCCCCGCCTCGACCCCCATCGCGATCTCTGCCACCGAAACCCGTCCGATCCGCGACATTCGCGTCGGCGACACGGTTCTGGCCTTTGACCCGACTGCGGACTTGGGCCGGGGCGCGCTGGTGCCGCGCAGGGTGGTGCGGATTCACCGGAACGCGACGCGGGAATGGGTGCGGCCGGGCCGGGCGGAGAGCGGCGCGGCGCGG
>DRPO01000310.1 GCA_011330835.1 Gammaproteobacteria bacterium
GCCGCGAATTCGTCGATGATGTGCAGCACATAGGGACAGTGGTTGCACATGAAGACGACCAGCAGCGGCTCGCCCTCGAAATCCGCCAGCGAAACCTGTTGCCCGGTTAGCGGCTCGGGCAGTGAAAAATCGGGCGCCGGGGAGCCCAGCTCTTGCATGGTGGAGGGTGTGCGCGCCATGTAGAGTCTCCTGATGTGTCGGGGCGATAAATCTGGCAGAAATCGGCGCTTGCTTCAACCGCATTCTTGGGCGCGCGAGGTACAGATTAGTCTTCCAGCGGAGCCAGGCTGTGACGCCACTGCTGCTCTTCCTTCTCGAACAGGCGGCGGCTTTCCTCGGGACCCCAGGTTCCGGCGGGGTACGTCTGGATGTAGTCGCGTTCGGTGGCCCAGACGCGCAGCACGGGATCGACGACGCGCCAGGCGTATTCCACCTCGTCGTAGCGCAGAAACAGGGAGCGGTCGCCGTCGATCACGTCGAGCAGCAGTTCCTCGTAGGCGTCGGTGAGGACTTCATCGCGCTGGCGCAGGCTGGCGTCGAGACTGGTCTGGCGGGTGCGCATTTCCAGTCCCGGCTCCTTGACGGTCATCTCCACCTTGAGGCAGTCGGGCTGGATGCCGAGCAGCACCCAGTTCTGCCGCAGGCGCTCGATATGGGTGTCGCGGAAGAACTGTTGCGGCGGATGCCGAAAGCAGATCGACACCAGCGACTGTTTCTTCGCCATGCGTTTGCCGGTGCGCAGGTAGATGGGCACGCCGCGCCAGCGCCAGTTGTCGATATAGACCTTGAGCGCCGCATAGGTCTCGGTAACGCTGTCGGGAGCGACGCCGTCCTCTTCCAGATAGCCCTTGACCTTTTCGCCATCGATCTGGCCAGCGGCGTATTGCGCGCGGAAGGCGTGGGCATGCACGGCGTTGGGCGCGATCGGTCGCACCGACTTGAGCACCTTGACCTTCTCGTCACGCAGCGATTCCGCCTCCATCGACGGCGGCGGCTCCATCGTCACCAACGTCAGCAGTTGCAGCAGATGGCTCTGGATCATGTCGCGCATCGCGCCCACGCCTTCGTAGAAGCCGGCGCGGCTGCCGAGGCCGAGCGTTTCCGAATGGGTGATCTGGATGTGGTCGATGTAGTTTCGATTCCACAGCGGCTCCATCACGGTGTTGGCGAAGCGAAACACCAACACGTTCTGCACCGTGCCCTTGCCGAGATAGTGGTCGATCCGATAGATCTGCTCCTCGCGCAGGTATTTGCCGATGCCCCGTTGCAGAGCCTGGGCGCTTTCCAGGTCGTAGCCAAAGGGCTTTTCGATCACCACCCGCCGCCAGCCATGCGCCTCTTCCAGCAGCCCATCCTCATGCAGGTAACGCACCGCCACGCCAAAATCGCCCGGGTTGATCGCCATGTACCAGGCGATGTTGTCGGGAAACGCATCGTTGTCGCGCAGCAGGTCGCCGAGCCGCTGGTAGGTTTCCGGCTCCCGCAAATCGCCGCGAAAATAATCCAGCCTTCGGGCAAACCGGGAAAAAACCGCCTCATCGAAATGCTCTCCAACCGCGCCTTGCACCCAGCTCCGAACCTGCTCCACCAGATGCTCCTGGCTCCAGTCGCGCCGCCCCATGGCCAGCACCCGCGTGTCTTCGGCGAGTTTGCCCGCCTGATCGAGATGGTAGAGCGCCGGCATCAGCTTGATTCTGGAGAGATTTCCGGTCGCGCCGAAAATGGCGTAGGTGCAACTGTCGGTCATGGCTGGGGCCTGTATGCAATTGTTCCAAAGAATACGAAACTAGGCGTTTTCTGTCCGCGCCGCAACGACAACCAACAGGAGAAACACGCCTTTGGCGAATTCAGATAGGATTCAGGTTGGCCGGATTAGAATCACGCCACTACATTTCCAGGGAGCGGGCGCGCCCGGGACTTAACCTGGATTAAGCCGCCGGGGAGTCGATTGGCGGTTCTCTATACAATTTTCAACGACTTGCACACGGCCTTTCTTGTCAGGGAGGCATACTGACACTAGAATGCGCGGCAGTGTGCACTTGGGTCCGGCAATCTCGCCTCGCCGGATTGGAACAACCTGAAAACGCTTTCCCCAACAACGAAGGAGTATGAAGTATGCTTAAACCAGCCACACTGGCCGCACTGATCGGAATCTCAAGCCTCGCGCTCGTACCCGCCGCGTTCGCCGATGGCGCCGCCATCGCCAAGGACAAATGCGCGAATTGTCATGGCAGTGACGGCAACAGCAGCGACCCCACGGTTCCCTCCATCGCGGGCTTTCCTGAAGCCGCCATTACCGACGCCTTCGAAAGCTACAAATCAGACGATCGCAAGGGCGCGAAATACAAGCCCAAGAATGGAGAGGAAGACGACATGAACAGCATCGCCAAGGAGATCAGCGATTCCGACCTGAAAGCCGTGGCGAAGTACTACGCTGGTCAGACCTTCAAGCGACAAAAGCAGGCGTTCGACGCCAAACTGGCCAAGAAAGGCGCCAAACTACACGACAGAAAGTGCGAAAAGTGCCACTCCGAAGGCGCATCCTCACCCGAAGACGATGCGCCGCTGATGGCCGGGCAATGGCGTGAATATCTGGAAAACGAATTCAAACTGCTTGCCAGCGGCGAACGCGGCATGCCGAAGAAAATGAAAAAGAAGTTCAAGAAACTCGACTCCGATCAACTCAAAGCGCTGATCGAGTTCTACGTCAGCGAGGGCTCCGAATAGCCCGGTCGAACTCTCGGATCCTCATGGCCTCCCCAGTGGAGGCCATTTTTTTGCGCGCAGAGCTTTCATCGGATAAGGCGCAAAAACACAGGTACAGTGGAGCCCAATGCCGTTCAATTAACGCATGTGATCCAAATCGAGGCTATGTATGGATTCCCGCGTTCGCGGGAATGACGGCGGGGGCCTACCCCTCCGTCATTCCGGGCTGCCCCCCGTCATTCCGGGCTGAGTGGAGCGAAGACCCGGAATCCACGGCAAAACGCCAAATCCATAAGTCAAGTGATTACAGCGCTGCTATCGGCGAAACGACGCGACAACCGCCCACAACGCGCCGCCAAAAAGCCCCCAGGATATCCACGGCAGCCCCAGCCATTCCCCGCCATGCAGCCTGTCGATCAGCAAAACAGCGGAGACGCCCAGCGCCGCCGCGAGCAGCCACAGGCCGTTGCGCCGCTGACCGGCGCGCAAGGTTTGCTCCAGGCGCTCCAGTTGTCGCGCCTGGTAGTTGATCGTGAGATTGTCGTTGGCCGCCTTCTGCACCATTTCGTGAATCAGCAACGGAGTGGCGGGCAGCTTTTCGAGAAACTTGGGAAGGTTGGTCCGGATGCCGCGCGCCAGCGCCTTGACGCCGACCTGTTCATGCATCCAGTTTTCGATGAACGGCTTGGCGGTCTTCCACAGATCGAGATCGGGATAGAGATCGCGGCCCAGACCCTCGATATTAAGCAGGGTTTTTTGCAACAAGACGAGCTGTGGCTGAACCTCCATGTTGAACCTTCTGGCGGTCTGGAACAGCCGCAACAGGAACAGGCCGAAGGAGATTTCGCGTAGCGGTCTTTCGAAGATCGGCTCGCAGACGGTGCGGATGGCTGATTCGAAATCGGTGACCCGGGTGTCGGCGGGCACCCAGCCGGATTCGACGTGCAGCTCGGCAACCCGGCGGTAATCGCGACGGAAAAAGGCGTAGAAATTTTCCGCCAGATAGCGTTGGTCCGATGGCGTCAGCGAACCGATGATGCCGAAATCAACGGCGATGTAGCGGGGCGCCGCCGGATGGGTTGGATCGACGAAGATATTTCCCGGGTGCATGTCGGCGTGAAAGAAATTGTGCCGGAACACCTGGGTAAAAAAGATTTCCACGCCCCGCTCGGCCAGCGCCTTGAAATCGACATGACATTTTTCCAGCGCTTCGGCGTCGTTGACCGGAATGCCCCGAATCCGCTCCATCACGATCACGTTGGTGGAGGTCAGATCCCAGATCACTTCGGGCACATAGAGAAATTCCGAATTCTCGAAATTGCGCCTTAGCTGCGAGGCGTTGGCGGCCTCGCGCATCATGTCCAGTTCGTCGAGGATGGTTTTCTCGTACTCGCGCACCACCTCGACCGGACGCAGGCGCTTGCCGTCGCGCCAGTATTTCGCGGCCAGTTGGGCGAGGATATACATCAGCTCCAGGTCGCGATGAATGACCCGGATGATTTCCGGCCTGACGACTTTCACCACGACTTCGCGACCATTTTTCAGGCGCGCGGCATGCACTTGCGCGATGGATGCCGAAGCCATCGGTTCGCGCTCGAATTCGGCAAAGGCTTCGTTGACCGGCTGGCCTATCGCTTTCTCGATAATGGCGACAGCCTGTTCGGACGGGAACGGCGGAACGCGATCCTGCAAGCGCGCCAGTTCCACGGCGTATTCCGCTGGCAGCAGGTCGCGCCGGGTGGACAGCATCTGGCCGAATTTGACGAAAATCGGCCCCAGATCCTCCAGCGCCCGGCGTAACCGCACGGCGCGGGAATCGGTCTGACGGCGAAACCAGTTCCAGGGCGCGAGCTTGTAAGCGAATTCCAGCGGACGAAAGAAATGAATGGCGAAAATGAACTCGTCCAGCCCGTGCCGGAGCAGGATGATATTGATCGTGACCAGCCGAAGGAATTGGCGCACTGGTTTCATGGTCGTGGCGCTACCGCCTTTCCAGGCGCTTGATGCGGGCTTCCAGCCGATCGACGGCGGAGCGAAAACGATCGACCTCCGCCATGAACTGCTCGATCTCGATCCGC
>DRPO01000311.1 GCA_011330835.1 Gammaproteobacteria bacterium
ATGAGCCAGACCCCAGCACCGCAAAGATGCGAACAGCCAAACCCCTTACACCATCTTGTAGGCGCATTTATGGCGAATCAACAACGGTTGTGAATTCGTGAGCCAATTCCCACTCTTGCGTAGGCTAACGATCCAATTTCGTGACCCGGTTTCCGGTTCGACATCGGTCGTTTCATAAAATGGCTTTGGAAATCAAGCCCCTCGCCGATAGGTTTCCGATGTAGGGATTATTCGCTTCGCAGGCCGGTATACTGATGCTTGAAAAAATTACTATCGTTTGCGTTGGCAATATCTGCCGCAGTCCGATGGCCGCGGGATTGCTGGAGACCCGAGCCAGGCAACTGCGCAAACCAATGCAGGTGGCGTCAGCGGGACTGGACGCACTGGAGGGGCATTCGCCCGATCCGGTATGCTGCGAACTGTTGCGTGACGAGAATATCGATATCAGCGATCATCAGGCGCGCCAGTTGAGGCCCGAGATCCTGCGCGAATCCGATCTGATTCTGGTGATGGAAAGCTGGCAGAAAACGGCGTTACAGTCGCGACACCCAGAATGTCGCGGGAAGATCTTCACGCTGGGCCACTGGACGGGCCTGGAGGTTGAGGATCCGTACCGCCGTTCACGGGCGGAATACCTTGCCGCATGGCGAAAAATCAAGATGTCGATTGACAGTTGGAGCGAGAAGTTATGGTAACAGGCTGTGGAAATACGCCAGGCGCGATGATCGCGGGCCAACTGGCGAGCGTACTGCTGATCGCTGCGCTCATCCTTTCGGGGTGTAGCCTGGCTCCGGGCATACACTTGAGCGACAAGCAGCTTGGTCGATCCGCGGAGAAGGAAAAACCGGGCATCCCTCCCGAATTCATCCAGATTACACCTGAGGTCATTCAACAACTGAAACGGCAAGACGGCGACCCTCCAGGCCGGCGCCACCCTCGGCCTGGCGCGCCGATGGCGCAAAAACGCGCGGGCTATCAATACCTGATCGGCGCCAACGACGTGCTATCCATCACGGTCTGGGATCACCCGGAGCTCACACTCCCGTCAGGGGAATTCCGCTCGGCTGATGCCGCGGGCCACTTGGTTGCGGCCGATGGTTCAATCTTTTTTCCCTACATCGGCAAAGTTCAAGTGGCGGGACGAACAGTGGGCGCCGTGCGTTATGACCTGACGCGCAAGCTCGCCGCCTACGTCAAGAACCCCCAGCTCGATGTCCGCGTTGCCGCGTTTCGCAGCCAAAAGGTCAATGTAACCGGTCAAGTGAGAAAGCCGGGCAAAATCGCGCTGACCGATGTGCCGATGACAATTCTCGAAGCCGTGAATGCGGCGGGAGGTCAGACGGAACAGGCGGATTTGGGGCATGTTTCACTGGTGCGCGGCGACAAGACCTATCAGCTTGACCTGCGCCGGATGCTCGAGGAAGGTGATTTGAGCCGGGACTACCTGCTCAAGGATGGCGACCTTATCCATGTCCCAGATCGTTCGAACAACAAGGTCTTCGTCATCGGCGAGGTCAAGGATCAGACGACCCACCTGATGCACCACGGGCGAATGACGCTGGCCGACGCGCTGGGCATGTCGGGCGGAACGGATCAGCGCTATGCCGACGCGCAAAGGATTTTCGTCATTCGCGCCCACAAGGGGGCTCTCAAACCACTGGTTTACCACTTGAACGCAAATGATCCAACCGCGCTGCTGCTATCGACCCGATTCGAGCTCAAACCTCTGGATGTGGTATATGTCGCCACCAGCAAGCTGACGCGCTGGAACCGTGTACTTCAGCAAATCATGCCGACCGTGCAAGGACTGTACCAACTGGATGTGCTGACGAGGTAAATGTGAATATGGCGACCTGAACTACTCGCGATCACGAATACCCCTTCTGGTTACTCGCTTGTGAGGAGTAAGGGAGCGATAACCAACGAAGATGAAGTAGGAAGTTCTAACCCGGCGCACAGGATGCGCGCCGCAACCAAACGGTCACGGACGACCCGAAAACAACAACGAGAAACCAATGTCCCGTGATATCTCTGAATGGCTCAAGCCGGACAAGCACAGCCAGCCTGGCGCGCAACCGCGACCTGTTCCCTTCATGGCCGAACAGGATGTTCTTGATGTCGGACAAATCATTAGCTTACTGCTGGGCAACAAATGGCTGATCGCCGGATTCCTGCTGATTGCGGGACTGATCGGCTGGCTGGTCTCTTTCAACATGACGCCGCTGTATCGCGTCGATGCAACGTTGCAGGTGGAGAAACAGAGTTCCTCGCTGCCCGGGCTGGAGGAGGTTTCCGAGTTCCTGGAGTCCAGCTCTTCCAGCCCGACAACGATCGAGCTGGTGAGTTCTCGCAGCAACCTGGGACAAGTGGTCGATGCGTTGAATCTCCGTATTTCGGTCACGCCCGAGCGGCTGCCTGTTATCGGTCAGGGGCTGGCGCTGCGCTATCAGGGAAAAGGCCCCACTGGCCCGCCCGCCTTTCTCGCCAACTTCGTCGAACACTGGCTGCCGGCATCGCTTGCCAAGAAGGCAAATCTCGACCGCTACAACTGGGGCGGCGAAGCGATTCGTGTCGAACGTTTCGATGTCAACGACCGCGAAACCGTTGACAACTGGACGATCGAAGCGGCACAACAAGGCGCCTTCCGCCTTCTGGATGAAACCGGCAGACCAGTGCTTTCCGGAATCGCTGGAGCCAGTCAGCGCGTCCACGACGCCCGGCACGGAGATGTATCCATTTTTGTCAGCCAATTGGCCGCATCGCCCGGCGCCCGTTTTCAGCTCTCGAAACTCGACAGACTCTCGGCCATCGCCCAACTCAAGGAACGTCTCAAGGTCAAGGAAAAGGGGAAAAAGACCGGCATTATCGAACTGTCGATGAATCATGCCGACAGGGCGCTGGCGATAAAGATACTGGACGCCATTTCAAATACCTATCTGCGCCGCGATGTCGAGCGAAAATCCCAGGAAGCGCAGCAAATGCTGGCTTTCATCGAACGACAGTTACCCACGCTGAAAGCCAATCTCG
>DRPO01000312.1 GCA_011330835.1 Gammaproteobacteria bacterium
GCACTGGCGAATTCGGGCCAACCCGAACCGCCTTTGGCCGGCAGGATGCCGGCGCTCCTCAACCCCGCGCTTGCCCCGCCCTCGCCGGTAAAACCGGGATCGACCGGGCGTCACCCACAGTCGGATCGGCGAACGCTGAAAACATTGGGCGCCTGCTCGACGCGGACGATGATGCTCATCAGGTGTTCGTAGTCCCGAACCTGGGCGCGGATGCGCATCTTCACCTGGCCGGAGGTTGGATTGGTGGAAGTTTCCACCCGGCTGATGCTGGATTTGAGATCGGCGAACACTTGGCTGACTTCACTGAGCAGGCCGGTGCGGTCGTAGGCGATGATTTCCAGCCAGACGGGATGCGTCGAGCCGGCTCTGCCCCAGTCGATTTCCACCAGCCGGTTCAGTCTTTCCGGCGGCAAGGCCCGCATGTTGGCGCAGTCGCGGCGGTGAATGGTGACGCCCTGCCCCTGTGTGATGTAGCCGACGACGTCGTCGCCGGGGACGGGTTGGCAGCAACGGGCGACACGGGTCAGCAGGTTGCTGACGCCCAAAACCTGCGCCGAGGAGGAGCCCGCGCCGGGCGCCGACGCGGGCGACTTCGCTCCCGGCGTCTGCTCGGGGGTAAACAGGGCGTCGAGCTGGCTCTGGCGGATGTCGCCGCGCCCGATGGCGACGTAGAGCTGCTCCTCGCTCTCCTGCCGGAAATGCGTGAGCAATGTCTCCACGGGCGGGGGCTTGACGCCGAAGCGCCTGGCGGTCTGTTCCAGCAGGCGCTGTCCGGCTTCGATGTTCGCCTCGCGCGCCTGGGCGTGGAACCAGTGGCGCACCTTGGCGCGGGCGCTGGCGGAGGCGAGAAAGCCCATGTTGGGGTTCATCCAGTCGCGGCTGGGGCGCGGCTCGCTGCCGGTGAGGATTTCCACCTGCTGGCCGGTCTTGAGCGGCGTGGTCAGCGGGGCGATGCGTCCGTCGATCTTGGCGCCCCGGCAGCGATGGCCCACCTGGGTGTGAATATGGTAGGCGAAATCCAGCGGCGTCGAACCCTTGATGAGGTCGATGACGTCGCCCGCCGGGGTCAGCACGTAAACGCGATCGGGAAAAGCCTCGGCCTTGAAATCGGCCAGCAGTTCGGCGTCGCCGCCGCTCTCGTCCACCAGCCGGCGCAGCGAGGCGATGACCTCGTTCAGCGTATCGTCCCCTCCGCCCTCCTTGTACCGCCAGTGCGCCGCCACGCCATGCTCGGCGTATTCGTGCATCTCGGCGGTGCGGATCTGGATCTCCACCGGTTTGCTTTGCGGGCCGATGATGACGGTGTGCAGGGACTGGTAGCCATTCGGCTTGGGATTGGCGATATAGTCGTCGAATTCCTTGGGGATGGTGTTCCAGTGGGTATGAATGATCCCCAGCACCGCGTAGCAGTCGGCGAGGCTGTCGACGATGACCCGCACCGCGTGGATATCGAACAGCTCGTCCAACCCAAGCCGCTTGCGCCGCATCTTGCGGGCGATGCTGTAGATATGTTTTGGCCGACCGGAAACCCGCGCGTCGATGCCGGCCTCGCTCAGCAGGCGCAGCAACTCATCGCGAAAGGCGTCGACGAATCGCTCTCGATCGACGCGGCGCGTCTCCAGCCCCCTGGCGATCTCGCGGTACGCCTGCGGATCGGAGTAGCGGAACGCCAGGTCCTCCATCTCCCATTTGAGCTGCGCCACGCCAAGGCGATTGGCCAGCGGAGCGAACACATCCAGCGTCTCGCGGGCGATGCAACGCCGCATCTCGAAAGACTCGGCGCTCAGCAACCGCAAGCGCGCCAACCGGAACGCCAGCTTGATCAGCACCGCGCGCACATCGTCCACCAGCGCCAGCACCAGCCGCCGCAATCGCTCCGCCTGCGCCGGGTTGGTGGAAGACGGCTCCTGACAAGGACGAAAATTGTTCAGCAGGCGCACGTTCTTCACCAGGCCCGCCACCTGCTCGCCAAACGCCTCCTCGATACGCGCGACATCCAGCGCATCCTGGCATCGGCGATCCGCCAGCAACGCGGCGATCAGCGCATCCTCGTCCACGCCCAGCGGGGCCAGCACCTCCACCACCTCGCCACCGGAAGGCAAGGGCTCCGAGACCTCGCCACAATCCCGGACGAGCGCCAGCGCGCGCTGGAAACGTTCGCCGCGTTTCAGGTCATCCAGGGCGTTTTGCGTGGAAGTCGCCATTGCTTAGAAAATCAGAAATTCTGCCTGTCAACTGATATGTATCCCTGGTCTCGCATTCCCAAATCACCAATACCGACCACCCTTGCTTTCGCAATTCGTCCAACTGCCTTTTGTCCCTATCGATGTTTCCCCTGATTTTCGCCAACCAATAGTCCCTGTTGGTTTTCGGGATCCTGTTTCCCCGCCTGCAATCATGCCCATGCCAGAAACAACCATGAACGAAAATCACTTTCCTTTTCCCGATAAAGACCAGATCCGGCTTGCCCGGCAAATCCTTCTTGTGCAGACGGTAGCGATACCCCAGCCCGTAAGCAATTTTCCGAACCGCCATTTCGGGCGTGGTGTCCACCGAATGAACCCGACGCATGATTTCGGAGCGATCCACTGTTAATGTTCGGTCAAGCCCCTCCCTGTCCAGCGGTTCCGGATGTATGGTCGTAACGACGCTGCGCCAGCCACTGAAGCCGCTTTGCCTGAGTGAGCAACGTTTTTCTCAAGCCGGGTTTGACCTGACGTTCGCTGATCACCTGAGCCAAGCGAGCCAAGGTCAGCGCTCTGCGCGCAATGCGGAAATCGGGATGCCGCCGGATCAGGAACACTTCTTCCGAAACCACCTTTTGACGAAAAGAGTCTGGAATTGAGACCTTCACCCTGGGTGTCGGCGGCTCTTTCTCGTTCAAAATCGCCTTGAACTCCGATTCCTTAATCGCTTTCTCGAAAATTGCAAACTCAAGAGCGTCAAGGTGCATGCACGCCTGTTTGTATTCACCAGGCGCGCCGCTCTTGGTCAAATCATCAAACTGGGGCAACGGCCAAACTTCAATCTCGTAGACTTCGAATGGATCGAGCACGGACATCGCCACCGCGTCTGTCCGTTGATTCGTTAGATGCCGCCTGATGCGAGTCCGCAACTTTTCATTCGTCGGTCCGACGTAGATCGGCTCGCCGTCGTAGTCGAAAAAGGCGTAAACGCCGAACTTGTAGTTTCCAACCTTCTCGCCCTTGAAACGGGTATCGAGGTATCGGGACAAATTCCTCCGTAAATCGTCCGTTTCGAAAGGCGGAACTTTTATATCGTCCATTACGCGACTCTCTTGCGCTCCCCGCTGTTCTCCTCCAACAGGGGCGTCAACAAGAATCCGGAAAGATGGGCAACGACCGGCGCGACCACGCCGTCGCCAGCCAGATGATAGGCCGCGTTGTAGTTGTCCGGAAGGCGATAGTCATCGTCAAGCCCCATGAGCCTCGCGGCCTCCCGCGCCGACAGCAGTCGCGACCGGACTCTGTCCCCCTCCACGATCAGCAGCAGTTGCCGACTCGACCCGCCAGAAGGCGTGCGCAGACATCCGGAAAGATTGTCGAACCGAACTTCGGCGCGAAGCTTTCCATTTCGGGTTCGCCGGTAAACGCCGCCAACCATGCGACGCCCCGTCGCCTGAGCCTGTTCTACCTTCCTGCGATTGATATCCGACATCAGCGCCAGCAGCTTTTCCGTTTCCTTTTCGCTTTTCCAGGCCACATCATCCGGTTCATCCTCAATGATGTCGATAAAATCCAGTTTTCGGCCTGGCGGCTCGGGCAACCGCCACCAGATCCAGCGCCTGGCGATGCTTCGCGGCAACGCCTGCCCCGCTTTCAAGAGCGAAGAGGGATGCCACAACGAATTCGGCCCGTTGTCGACAACCGATTTGGGAAGAACCAGATCCGAACGAGCAGCGACAATAAACAATCGCGGTCGGCTTTGGGGTACGAAATGCGCCGCGTTGATCACCAGCGCGCCAACGTCATAACCGATTTCCACCAGCGCGGAAACCAGCGCTGAAAAATCCTTGCCGCCATGACTGCTGATAGCGCCAACAACGTTTTCCAGCACGATGAGCCTGGGGCCGCGCCCCTCTCGCGCCAAGCCCTCCATCAAGTCCCGAAACGGCCAGAAGGAACCACTGCGTTTGGATTTCAGCCCTCCGCCGTTGCCCGCGAGAGAAAGATCCTGGCATGGAAATGAA
>DRPO01000313.1 GCA_011330835.1 Gammaproteobacteria bacterium
CTTCTGCACCACCACCGACGCTGCCGGCAACCCCGTGCTGCCGTCGGGCGACGCGCCAATCAGCGCCTGCGAAATCCAGCCCGCCGGCAAGTCCGGCATCCAGGCCATGTCGCTGCCGTTCGCCATGTTCATGGAAAACTCGCCGCTGGCCAACGGCGAACGCGGCATTCGTCTGTCGGTCGTCAACGACGCGGACGACGAACCGCTGATGCTCTATCCGGATCCTGGCGCCGGCGTCACGGCCGAGGACTGGAACCACGTCGCGCTCGCCAACAACCGCGTCGAGCTGCGTCTTCAGGCCGAATGAGCCTCGATTTCGCGGCTGCCCGCCAGGGCGTGGAAAATCCCGTGAATCAGCGCGAAGAACGCCACGTAACCCGCGGTTGAATAAAGAAAGCCGGGGAAATACCCCGCGACTTGGCGAAAGTAGCCCCACACCGACATCGCCCTGAACTGCTCCGACCCCAGCATGAAGCCCAGGTTGGAGATCACGAAGCAGACGGCCACCGAGGCCACGACCGTCGCCGCCAGCAGCGGCAAGGCCGACCAGTGATAGCGGAACCGACCGCGAAACCAGCGACCGCCATACCACAACGCCGCATAGGCCGGAATCAGCAACGCATAGCCTGGCGTCACGCAATAGGCGCTGACGCCGAACCCGGTAATCGCCACCCAGTCGATCACCCCCGCCAGCGCCAGAAAGGCCACCAGAAACCGGCTCCCGACCAAATAAAAGCCCCCCGCCAGAAAGACCGCCCAGGACGCATCCGGCAAATGCAACGCCGAACCAAAATGATGAAAACGCGTCGCGATCATCAGCGCGAACAGCAGCGCGGCGATGAAAAACTGATGCAGAGGCTTGGGATCATTCATGCTCGTCTCCGGACGACTCGGGAAGGATTGTCCGGATTATACCTCTTGCGACCAAGAATGCCCCATTCGGGACGCGCATCTTTTCGGCGATAGCGGCGCGGCGCGTGGATTAATTGACTTGTTAGGGCTTCCTTACTACGATGTACGGCATTACCGTACGTTAAACATTGGGGCCAAAATGGATAGTATTAGCGTGAACAAATTTCGGGAAAACTTAAAAACCTTTATAGAACAGGTGGTTAACGATCACTCGCCGCTCAAGGTTACTCGCAGGAATGGCGACGATTTTGTCGTTTTAAGTAGTGATGATTGGGAGCGCGAGCAGGAAACCTTATATGTTCTACAAAACAATGACTTAATGAAGCAAATTGCCGCCTCGGCCGCGACGCATGCTAATAACAAAGGATATCAGCCTACCGCCGGGGAGCTAAATGAGATCACTGGTATTTGAGGGTAATACCTGGGCTGCATATGAGGTACTTAGGCAAAAAGACAAAAAGTTACACAAGGCGCTCTGCCGTTTGTTGAAAGAAATGCTTCGCGATGATCCAACCAAGGGTACGGGAAAGCCAGAACCATTAAAACACAACCTCTCTGGCTTGTGGTCTCGCCGCATCAGCCAGAAAGACCGGGTTATTTATAAGTACGATAATGATTATATCTATGTCTTTGCTATCGGCGGGCATCATGATCAATTTTAACTTGCCCTAACGAGATAGAGATCCGCGCCTTGAGCGACAGCGACCGAATGATTCTGCTACGCGACATGATCACGGATCTTGACAAGGGGCGGGATGACGAAGTCGAGAAAGCGTGGATTGAGGAATCAGCAAGGCGTTACGCGGAACTCAAGAGAGGAAAAGTTCAACCTGTTCCGTCGCACGAAGTCTTCGCCAACGCCAGAGTGCGGATAACATGCCGGCGCCGTCGCTCGGGTTAACGGCGCGAAAGGTGGACTCCTGAATGAGGTATTCCTGGTCGCAAGAGGTATAATCCCCCGCTTCATCACAGCTTCTCGCCTCTCATGGAAAAGACCTACAACCCGCACGAAATCGAGCGCCGCTGGTACGCGCGGTGGGAGAGCAACGGCTACTTCGCGCCTTCCGGGCAGGGCAAGCCGTTTTGCATCATGATTCCACCGCCCAATGTGACGGGCACCCTGCACATGGGTCACGCATTCCAGGATACCTTGATGGATGCGCTGACTCGCTATCACCGCATGCTCGGCGACAATACCTTGTGGCAGCCGGGCACGGATCATGCCGGGATCGCGACGCAGATGGTGGTGGAGCGTCAGCTCATTGCAAAAGGGCAGGATCGACACACGCTCGGGCGGGAGCGGTTTGTCGAGAAAATCTGGGAGTGGAAGGCCCACTCGGGCGGTGAGATTACCCGCCAGTTGCGGCGCATGGGCGCGTCGGTGGACTGGTCGCGCGAGCGCTTTACGATGGATGAGGGGCTGTCGGAGGCGGTGCGCGAGGTTTTCGTGCGGCTCTATGACGAGGGGCTGATCTATCGCGGCAAGCGGCTGGTGAACTGGGATCCGGTGCTGCACACGGCGATTTCCGACCTGGAGGTTATCTCCGAGGAAGAGAACGGCCACATGTGGCACATGCGTTATCCGCTCGCGGATGGCTCCGGCCATTTGACCGTCGCCACCACGCGGCCGGAGACCATGCTGGGCGACAGCGCGGTTGCGGTGCATCCCGACGATTCGCGCTATTCGCATCTTGTCGGCCAGGAGATCGCGCTGCCGTTGACCGACCGGCGCATTCCGATCATTGCCGACGAGTACGTCGATCCGGAATTCGGCACGGGTTGCGTCAAGATCACGCCCGCGCATGACTTCAACGACTACGAAGTGGGTCAGCGCCACGACCTGCCGCTGATCAATGTTTTCACCATCGACGCCCGGATCAACGACGAGGCGCCGGAGAAGTATCGCGGCATGGATCGTTTCGAGGCGCGCAAGGCCATCGTCGCCGATCTGGAAGCGCTTGGTCTGCTGGAGA
>DRPO01000314.1 GCA_011330835.1 Gammaproteobacteria bacterium
ATGAGCCAGAAAAGAAGTACGAGGCATCAGGGCGCGAAACCCTCCACGTAACCCGCTTACGGGTAAACGACACCTAAAGAGCAATACCCAACGCCTTTGCCGGCAAGATGCCGGCGCTCCCAGCCCCTGGGGCGCCGGCGTCCCGCCGGCCCACTGGCAATGTCGGGCGCAGCCCGACGAGCCGAAGAAACTCTTCCTCCCCCTTCTCCCACCCCGCCTCGCCAGCGCGCCTTGGTCGGTCGCCTTGTCCCCGCCGGATGCAGGGTAGCCTTTCCATACCCGGACCCCGCCCCATCCTGCCGGAATCCGATCACACTCCACGCCGCGAGCGACGGCTTTTTTTGCAATTTGGCCCCCAGGCATTATAATGCGCGGCCCTGTTAACCAGTCGCTGAATTCAGACCTTAACTTTATGCCTTCAGTCCGAGTCAAAGAAAACGAGCCATTCGATATCGCGCTTCGCCGCTTCAAACGCACTTGCGAAAAGGCCGGCGTCCTCGCCGAAGTCCGCCGCCGCGAGTATTACGAGAAGCCCACCGAGACGCGCAAGCGCAAGAAGGCCGCCGCGGTCAAGCGCAATCTCAAGCGCCTTTCCCGCGAAGTCACCCGCCGCACCCGTCTTTACTGAGCGCGCGTCATGAGCGCATCCGGTTCGCCCCTGAAGGCCCGCATTACCGAGGACATGAAGTCCGCCATGCGCGCTGGCGACAAGGAGCGTCTGGGCGCGATCCGGCTGATCCAGTCCGCCATCAAGCAGATCGAGGTCGATACCCGCAAGGAGCTTGACGACAACGACGTGCTGGCGGTGCTCGACAAGATGGCCAAGCAACGCCGCGAATCCATCCAGGCGTTCGAACAGGCCGGTCGCGACGATCTGGCCAGCCAGGAAAAACTGGAACTCGAACTGATCCAGACCTACCTCCCCGAACCGCTCTCCGACGACGAGATCCAACAGCTGATCGACGAGACCATCGACGCCGTCGGCGCCGCCTCCATCAAGGACATGGGCAAGGTCATCGGCCAGCTCAAGCCGCGCCTCCAGGGACGCGCCGACATGGGCGCCGTGAGCGCGAAGATCAAGGCCCGCCTCTCCGGCGGCGCGTGAGCCACTCCGCATGACCGAACTGAAAAACGACCGCCTGCTCCGCGCCCTGCGCCGCCAGCCGGTCGACCGCACGCCGATCTGGATCATGCGCCAGGCCGGTCGCTACCTCCCCGAATACCTCAAGACCCGCGCCGAAGCCGGTTCCTTCATGAACCTGTGCAAGACGCCCGAACTGGCCTGCGAAGTCACCCTGCAACCGCTGCGCCGGTTCGACCTCGACGCCGCCATCCTGTTCTCCGACA
This sequence comes from Gammaproteobacteria bacterium, assembly GCA_011330835.1. GTDB lineage: Bacteria > Pseudomonadota > Gammaproteobacteria > UWMA-0217 > UWMA-0217 > HyVt-560. The sequence continues at coordinate 1,348 of DRPO01000314.1, forward strand.
TTCTCACCATCCCGGACGCCATGGGGCTCGGGCTGTATTTCGAACAGGGCGAAGGCCCCCGCTTCGAAAACCCCGTCACCGACCGCAAGGCCATCGACCGGCTCCCCGTGCCCGACCCGGAACAGGAACTGCGCTATGTCATGGACGCCGTGCGCACCATCCGCGCCGAACTCAACGGCAAGGTACCGCTGATCGGCTTCACCGGCAGCCCCTGGACGCTCGCCACCTACATGGTCGAAGGCGGCAGCAGCAAGGAATTCGCCACCATCAAGGGGCTGATGTACACCGACCCCGACGCCCTGCACAGTCTGCTCGACAAGGTCACCCAGGCCGTCACCGCCTACCTCAACGCCCAGATCGCCGCCGGCGCGCAGGCCTTGATGATCTTCGACACCTGGGGCGGCGCGCTCACGCCAACCGCCTACCGCGACTTCTCGCTGCAATACATGCGCAAGATCATCACCGGCCTCGATCGCGGCGCCGGCGACGAACGCATCCCCGTCGTCCAGTTCACCAAGGGCGGCGGGCTGTGGCTGGAAGACCAAATCACCACCGGCTGCGACGCCCTCGGCCTCGACTGGACCATCGACATCGGCCAGGCCCGCCAGCGCGTCGGCTACCAGGTCGCCCTGCAAGGCAACATGGACCCCGGCGTCCTCTACGGCAGCCACGACCTCATCCGCCGCGAAGTGCAAACCATCCTCGACGCCTTCGGCCACCACCCCGGCCACGTCTTCAACCTCGGCCACGGCATCCACCAGCACATCGACCCCGACAACGTGAAATTCCTCGTCGATACGGTGCACAAATACAGCGCCACGTTGCTCGCCGGGAGCTAGTCCCGGTAATTCACCGCTCCGGGTGTATACTGACGCTAACTTACCAAAACAAACGTTGAGAGGTTTGTTCATGCTTCACGCCATCGAAGCCGAGATTGACAAGGAAGGCAATGTCAAACTGACAGAACAGATTAAGCTAGAAAAAAGCCATAAGGCGCTGGTCATCATTCTGGATGAAAAAGAAGACCTGACCGAAACCGCCCAATTGAGCGAGTCTGCCTTGGCGAAGGACTGGGATCGGGTAGAAGAGGATGATGCATGGAAGGCGTATCAGTAAGAGGCATTGTCTTTGTCGCCTTTCCATTCAGTGATCTGAGAAGAGCATCGTCAACTCAGGGACTTTGAAATGTTTTGCCATCGATGACCCAATAATGAATCGATCCCCCTTCTCCCTGAGAATCTTCGTTGCCGATGGCGACCCGGACGGCTTGCGCATCGTTGAGCGCAGCAACTGGATTGGCAAAGCCGTGGTCTTTCCCCGCGCCTTGTTGCCCAAAGTAAAACGGCGAGAGGAATTTAACCAGACGGGCGTGTACCTGCTCCTCGGTCCACGCGAGGATGGGGACGGAGATATGCTCTACATCGGCGAAGGCGATCCCGTACGGCCAAGGCTGGAGAGCCACTACGCGCAAAAGGATTTTTGGACTTGGGCCATCTTTTTTGTTGCCGGGCCGGGGCAACTTAACAAGGCCCACGTACAATTTCTGGAATCCAAACTCATCCTGCGAGCCAAGTCCGCAAAGCGCATGCCGCTGGATAACGCCAATCAACCTGGCGAGCCAACACTGTCCGAGGCGGACGTGGCCGATATGCGCGTGTTTCTGGAAAACGTACTGGGAATACTTCCGGTACTGGGCGTACATGCCTTTGAACAGCCGCGACACGAGGGCGCCGGCAGGAAGTCCTTGGTGCTCACCTGTCGCGGCAAGGGCGTGGAGGCCAAGGGGATGGAAACCAGCCAGGGTTTTGTAGTGAAGGCCGATTCTCAGGCAGTGAAAGAAGCCGTGCCATCGATGAAGCAACACGTCCGCAGCATGTACGACACCCGCCGCGACCTCATCGAAAACGGCGTGTTGATCGACAACGGTGACCACTACCGTTTCAGCCAGGACTACGTGTTCAGCTCACCCTCCACGGCTTCCGCTGTGGTACTGGGCCGCAGCGCCAATGGTCGGATCGAGTGGAAAGATGGCCGGGGGCGCACGCTTAAAGAGCTACAGACAAGGGAAACAGCGACATTGGGAAGCGACTATTCCTTATAAAAATTCCTCGCCACACGCCCAAATTGTCACGTACGGTAAATATTTATTGCTATAGAGGATAAAGCCGGGTATTTGTTACCGTACGGTACATTCTGGTTCTCTACCCCATGCCCAACGATTCCATTGACTATGGCCCTGTTCAGTCTACCGAGGATCTGGGCCGCCTGGTTCGCGCCCACCGTAAACAGAGGGGGCTGACGCTGGAGACCATCTCGGGGCTGGGCAATCTGAGCACGCGCTTTCTTTCCGAGTTCGAGCGGGGCAAGGAGACCGCCGAGATCGGCAAGGCGCTGCGCACGCTGGGCCTGGAGGTGATTGTCCAGCCCCGTGGCCACGCTCCGGGCGGGGCGGAAGCCGGCGACAAGGGTCGATCGACGCCATGAGCGAGCCGGACGAGCTTGGCGTCTGGTGCGAACGGCGCCGGGTTGGCGTTCTGTGGCGCAATCCGGTTGGTCTCATGAGGTTCCGGTATCGCCCGGAGTGGATCGAGACCGGCTTCGTGATCTCCCGGAGTTTGCCGCTGGAGGCCCGCGAGTTTCCGCCCGAGACGGCGGTTGCCCATCGTTTTTTCGCCAACCTGCTGCCCGAAGGCGGCGTCCGCGAACAGATCGTCCGAGACCTGAAGCTGCTCGACGCGGTCGCATCTATACCGCCGGTCCGGAAGACGAGCGGCCACGGCTGTCGCTGGCCGGTGCGCAGA
>DRPO01000315.1 GCA_011330835.1 Gammaproteobacteria bacterium
ACAAGTTGGAGATTAGGTGAATGGCACGTATTGCCGGTATTAACGTACCTGTTCATAAACATACTGTGATCGCTCTGACGGCTATTTATGGGATTGGTCGGACGCGCGCCAGAAAGATTTGCGACGCCGCCGGTGTCGAGCCTTCCGCCAAGATTCGGGATCTCACCGAGGCGGAGGTCGCCAAGCTGCGCGAGGAAGTCGGCAAGTACACGGTGGAAGGCGATCTTCGCCGCGAAGTGTCGATGAATATCAAACGATTGATGGATTTGGGCAGTTATCGCGGCATTCGCCACCGGCGCGGACTTCCCCTGAGAGGTCAGCGGACTCGCACCAACGCGCGGACCCGCAAGGGCCCCCGGCGGCTTATCAAGAAATAGAGATCAGGTTTTCAGACTATGGCAAAAAAGGGTACTACGCGTAAGAAAAACAGGCGCAGCGTATCGGATGGCATCGCGCATATCCACGCGTCATTCAACAATACGATTGTCACCATTACCGACAATCAGGGCAATGCGCTGGCTTGGGCGACCGCGGGTGGTTCCGGTTTTCGCGGATCTCGCAAGAGTACGCCATTCGCCGCGCAGGTCGCGGCGAAACGCGCCGGTGAAGCCGCCAAGGATTATGGTCTCAAGAATCTGCAAGTGCAGGTCAAGGGGCCCGGTCCGGGGCGCGATTCCGCTGTTCGCGCGCTCAATGCCGTTGGCTATAGAATCACCAGCATTTCGGACGTGACTCCCATTCCCCACAATGGTTGCCGTCCTCCAAAGAAACGTCGAGTATAAGGGTAGGCGATCATGGCTAGATATATTGGTCCCAAGTGCAAACTTTCACGTCGCGAAGGAACTGATCTGTTCCTCAAGAGTCGTGCGCGTTCTCTGGACAGCAAATGCAAGATCGACAAGGTCCCCGGCGTCCATGGGGATCGTCGCACCAAGATTTCCGATTATGGTCTTCAGCTCAGAGAAAAGCAGAAGCTCAAGCGGACGTACGGCGTTCTGGAAAAACAGTTCAGAAACTATTTCAAGAAGGCTGCGGCGCGCAAGGGCTCCACGGGCGAAAATCTGCTGCAGTTGCTGGAAAACCGGTTGGATAATGTCGCTTGGCGTATGGGGTTTGGCGTCACGCGCGCGGAGGCTCGGCAACTGGTGTCACACAAGGCGATTCTCGTCAATGGCAAGGTCGTCAATATTGCGTCGTACCAGGTCAGTCCCGGTGACGAGATCGAGGTTCGCGAGAAAGCCAAGAAACAGCTCCGCATCCAGGACTCTCTCAATATTGCCGAGCAATATGGCTTTCCGGACTGGGTCGAGGTGGATGTCAAGGCCATGAAGGGCATCTACAAACATACGCCCGAGCGGAGCGATCTGCCGCCAGACATTAACGAATCCCTGGTTGTGGAACTGTACTCCAAGTAATTACTGAGGTTGCCAAATTATGTCAGGTCTCGCCAAGGACTTGTTACGTCCCAATCAAATCGTTGTTGACAGCAGCAGCGAAAACCAGGCCAGAGTCATTCTTGAACCTCTGGAACGCGGCTTCGGCCATACGCTGGGAAACGCCCTGCGGCGCATTTTGCTTTCCTCCATCGAGGGTTGCGCCATCACGGAGGCGCAGATCGAGGGCGTTTTGCACGAATACACGACAATTCCCGGCGTTCAGGAAGATGTTGTTGAAATCCTGCTTAACCTGAAAGGTGTTGCAATCAAGATGCATACCCGGGATGAGTCGATGCTCCGGATCAGCAAGAAGGGGCCGGGAACCGTGACGGCTGGCGACATTCAGGGCGACCACGATGTCGAGATTGTTAACCCTGGCCACGTGATCGCGCACCTGAGCAAGGATGGCGAGGTGGATATCACCCTGAAGGTTGAAAAAGGACGCGGCTATGTGCCCGCGACGGTTCGCCGCAATCCCGAGGAGAACCGGGAAATCGGCCACATGTTGCTGGACGCGAGCTTTTCTCCGATCCATCGGGTGGCCTATTCCGTTGAAGACGCCCGGGTAGGGCAGCGCACCAATCTGGACAAGCTGATTATCGATCTGGAAACCAATGGCGCCATTGATCCGGAAGAAGCGATTCGAGCCGCTGCGGGAATCTTGCAGCAACAACTTGCCGTCTTCGTCGATTTCGAGCGTCAAGAAACGCCCGAACCGGCCAAGCGGGAGAACGAGATCGATCCGATTCTGCTGCGCCCGGTCGACGACCTTGAGCTGACAGTACGTTCCGCTAACTGCCTCAAGGCCGAGAATATCTATTACATCGGCGATCTGATTCAGCGCACCGAAGTTGAGTTGCTCAAGACGCCCAATCTCGGCAAGAAATCGTTGACCGAGATCAAGGATGTTCTGGGCGCCCACGGTTTAGCGATGGGGCAGCGCCTCGAAAACTGGCCGCCACCGGGACTGGAAGATCCCGAGAAAAAGGCTTCTTAATCCTTATTACCATTCGGCATCCTGATCTTTATGTCAGGATGAAATCAACAATTGGAATCGAACAATGCGTCACCGTAAATCAGGTCGTCAGCTGAACAGAAACAGCAGCCACCGGCAAGCGATGTTCAGAAACATGACGAACAGTCTTTTTCGCCACGAACTGATCAAGACCACGTTGCCCAAGGCCAAGGAGCTTCGGCGCATCGCCGAGCCGCTGATCACCATGGCCAAGGAAGACACCGTTCACAAGCGTCGTCTCGCCTTCGCCCGCATGCGCGACAAGGAAATGGTCGCCAAGCTCTTCACCGAGCTGGGTCCTCGCTATCAGTCACGCCCTGGCGGTTACCTGAGGATTCTGAAATGCGGTCACCGCACCGGGGACAATGCGCCCATGGCGTATGTCGAAATGGTGGACCGCGATGTGGAGTCGGCGGACGCTGAGTAGTCGCTTTTTTCGCGTTTGCTGAAAAGGCCGGTTTTCACCGGCCTTTTTCATTTTCGGGGCGCTGTTTGCGATCAGATATCCGCCTGTGTCTTTTGGCTCTGAGCGGGAGCGAAAAGGGTGGGGTAATTTTCAGCTTGGCGTGTTAAACTGATAAGCTAGGTTTATTCCAGAGATAGCTCTATCTATTATGGCCGATCGACGTCTTCAGGTTTTCGGCACCGTTGCCAAGTTTTTGAGTTTTACCAAGGCGGCTGAAGTGCTTCACATGACGCAGCCGGCCGTCACCTTCCAGGTCAGGCAGCTTGAGGAGCACTTCAATACCCGCTTGCTCGATCGCGCTCACAACAAGGTCAGTCTCACCGAAGCGGGCGCCATGGTGAAGGATTACGCCGAACGCATCTTCGTTTTATACGAAGAAATGGAAGGCAGTATCAAGGAACTGACCGGCGATATCAGTTCTTCGTTGACCGTCGGCGCCAGCACAACGGTCGCGGAATACATGCTGCCGGCCCTTCTCGGGAAATTCAAGGCGCGTTACCCCGATGTCCGCCTCAGCCTCAAGGTGTCGAACACCGAGGGCGTCGTCTCAATGGTCGAGAACAATGTCATTGATCTGGCTGTCGTCGAGGCGCCTGTCGCGAACAAGCATTTGCTGGTGGAAAGCTGTTTGATGGATCAGTTGGTCGTCACCGTGTTGCCCGACCATCCGCTGGCTCAACTCGAGCAGGTTTCCGCCGACGAGTTGGTCAAGTATCCCTTTATCTGTCGGGAAGAGGGATCCGGCACGCGGGAGGTTATCTACAGCTATCTGGTGGATCAGGGCATCAATGTGGAGCATCTGGATGTTTGTCTTGAGCTGGGTAGTCCGGAATCCATCAAGGGAGCGGTAGAGGCCGGTCTGGGCATATCGATTCTGTCGAAAGCGACCATTGGCAAGGAGCTGAGACTGGGGACGCTGGCGGGCATCCCGATGGCGCCTCGGCTGGAGCGGCCATTCTCGTTTGTACGTCAGCGCCAGAAATTCCGGGAACGCGCCACCGAGGAGTTGCTTGAGTTCGCGCGCGTATACTGCGACGAACACAAGTAGTCTTTGTTTTTCAGCGCTATCATATCCTTTATTGCATGTCAAAATCCGGATTTCGGCATTTTGTGCAATATCGCCGCAAACACTAGAATATTCGTGGAATATCGCATACGATTGCGTTTTCCGAATTCACGGGGATACGTGTGAATATTGAATCAGTAGAAAAGACTTACCGTCGCTATGCTCCCCAGTACGATCTGTTGTTTGGCGCCATTTTTCATCCTGGAAGAAAAGAAGTCATCCGCCAGATGGATTGCCAGCCTGGCGAGCGCATCCTGGAGGTTGGCGTTGGCACCGGCCTGTCGTTGCCGTTGTATCCGGTCGAGACCAAAATCACCGGAATCGATATTTCCCGTGAAATGCTAGCGCGCGCGGAAAGACGCGTGGCCCGCGACGGTCTGAGTCATGTCGATCTGCACCACATGAACGCGCAAAAAATGACGTTCGCGGACAATAGTTTCGACAAGGTGGTGGCGATGTATGTCGCGTCGGTGGTTCCCGATCCGGTGGCGCTGGTCAATGAAATGCGTCGCGTTTGCAAGCCTGGCGGGCAGTTGATGTTCGTCAATCACTTCAAGAGCGACAATCCCGTGATCAGCCGCATTGAGCAGCTGTTGGTGCCGTTATCCGCCAAGCTGGGGTTTGACCCTGGTTTTTCGCTGAGTCGTTTCGAGCAGGAGTGTGACCTGGAATTCGAGCACAACCGCCGCGTCAATCTCTTCGGATACTGGCGGATGCTTCAGACCACGAACGCAAAAAGCGAATCGCAAGCGGCGGGAAGTGACGCGCGAGTCTCCGAGGTTGAAGCGCCAATCCCTCTGGCCGAGGCGAGCTGACCGGGTTAACCCGAATTGCTCACGGAAATCCGGGCCAAGTTTACGCCTTGTCCTTCTGGATAAAGGCGTAAGCCGAGTGGTTATGGATCGACTCGAAATTTTCTGATTCCAGCGTATAGGCGGCGATGCGGTCATCCGCGTTGAGCCGCGCCGCGATATCCCTTACCAGATCCTCGACGAATTTCGGGTTGTCATAGGCCCGTTCCGTCACGTATTTTTCATCCGGACGTTTCAGCAGTCCGTACAGCTCGCTGGAGCCTTCCGCTTCCACCAGTTCGATAATCTCCTCGATCCAGACGAAGGACGCCAGGCGTGCGCTGACTGTGATATGCGAGCGCTGATTGTGCGCGCCGTACTCGGAGATCTTCTTGGAGCAGGGGCAAAGGCTGGTGATCGGCACGACCACCTTGATGGTGATCCGCGGTTCGCCATCGTGGATTTCGCCGTGAAAGGTCACGTCATAGTCCATCAGGCTTTGCACGCCCGAGACCGGCGCCGTCTTGTTGACGAAAAACGGGAAGGTCATCTCGATATGGCCCGATTCCGCCTCCAGGCGTTCGGCGACTTCCTCCAGCATCACCTGAAAGGTATCCAGCGTGATCTCCCGCTCGTGCTCGTTGAGAATCGCCACGAAGCGCGACATGTGCGTGCCCTTGAAGTGATGCGGCAGGTTCACGTACATGTTGAACTCGGCCACGGTGTGCTGATCCTCGCCATCGCGCGAAGCAATGCGCACGGGATGGCGGATGCCCTTGATGCCGACCTTGTCGATGGGGATTTCGCGGGTGTCCGCCGCGCCCTGGATGTCGGGCATGTCGGGGGCTGCTTTGGATTTAGACAACATATCAGACGCGGGTATAGCGGACTTTCGCCCGGTCGGTTTCCCAGAGCGTGACCGCGCTGACTCTGACGGCGCCGGAGTCCAGCGC
>DRPO01000316.1 GCA_011330835.1 Gammaproteobacteria bacterium
GCCTGTTTTTTTTGCATCCACGGCAACGCCGCCGATCAAGGGTTCTCTCCAGTTTATCTACCTAGCCCCCTGACGGATGCTACCTGGTTCACAGTGTGATGGATTACCCACGGGTACACGCACCAAAACGCGCCACAAGACGCTCCCGCCCCTGCTTTCCGCCGGGCCGGGCTTACCGACAAACGAGAAACACCAAACGCCTTTGCCACTCTCAATCGCCCAACATCATCCCGCGATTACGCTCAAACTCCAACTGCGCGGCCTGAAAGTCTTCGGGACGCCCGATGTCCATCCACAAGCCATCGTGCTGAAATACGTGAACGGGATCCCCCGCCTCCAGCATGGCGTGCATCAGATCGTCGAACCCGAACGGGATGCCTTTGGGAATGTACTCGATGATTTCCGGCTCCATGCAGTAAATCCCCATGCTGACCGTATACCGCAGGCTGGGCTTCTCGCGAAAGCCGGTCACTCGACCCTCATCGGTATCGAGTACGCCGAGATCGACATGCACCAGTTTGGGGGTTACCGCCACCGTGAGCTTGCCACCGTGAGAACGGTGAAACGACCGGAAAGCGTAAAGATCCAGATCGGTGATCAGATCGCCATTGAGCATCAAAAAGGTGTCATCCAGCCGGCCATCGAGCAGATTCAGCGCGCCGACGGTGCCCAGCGGTTCCGGCTCCTCGCTGTATTCGATCGACAGCCCCCACTGGCTGCCGTCGCCACACAGGGCGCGAATCAGGTGCCCCAGGTGCCCCGTCGTCACATACGCCTCCAGCACGCCGTTTTTGCGCAACCACTTGATCAGCACCTCGATCACCGGCTTGTCGCCCAACGGCATCATCGGCTTGGGCATGATGAGCGTGTAGGGGCGCAACCGCGTTCCCTGCCCGCCGGCTTGAATGACTGCTTTCACAATGGTCTCCTGTACCTGTTTCTTCAGACTATACCTCTTGTCGACACCTGGGCAACGCATCCATCAAGGCATCGACGACCGCATCGACCTGATCGAAGGTCATGGTCGGAAACAATGGCAACGTCAACACCCGATCGGAAATCCGGTCGGCCACCGGCGTGGGCGGAAATTCGTGATCCCGCCAGGCCGAAAACGCCCGGAACGAGGGATAGTGAATGCTCGACTGGATGCCCTGCTCGCGCAAGCAGCCGATCACCCGCTCCCGATCGACGGCCTCGTCCAGCAACACCGGCGCGATATGCCAGGCCGGCTCGACATCGCCCAGCGACTGAAACGGCGCGTCAACGCCCTCGCAACCCGCCAGCCTCTCGACATAGAACCGCACCAGTTCGCCCCGACGCCGGTTGGCCTCAACAAGCTTTTCAAGCTGCGCCAGGCCAATCGCGGCGCGGATCTCGTCCATGCGGTAATTCAGCCCCGGACGAACCACATCGTAACTGATCGCCCTGCCCTTGTGCCGATCCAGCGTCAGCGTCGTCATGCCGTGAGAGCGCAGGTGACGCGCCCGCTGGTGTAATTCCGGATCCGCCGTCACCAGCATGCCGCCCTCGCCGATCGACAGATTCTTGTTGGAGAAAAAACTGAAACAGCCCACATCCCCCATCACGCCGCAGGCCGACCCGCGCCATGACGCGCCGGGCGCATGCGCCACATCCTCGATCAGAAACAGATCGCGCTCCCGGCACAGCGCCACGATCTCGTCCATGGCGCAGGGATAGCCAGCGTAATGCACCACGATCACCGCTCGCGTCCGCCCGGTGATCCGGGCCCGAATCGTCTCC
>DRPO01000317.1 GCA_011330835.1 Gammaproteobacteria bacterium
AATCCACCGGCTTGAGGCGGTGAAAATAGCCGGACATGAAATTGGACGCGCCGCCGACGATATTGCCGCCCCAGAACTGGCCGGTAGTTTCCGACGTCCAGCCGCCGACGTCGTCGGGCAGCTCCAGCACATGCGGCTCGTCGCGCCGGTTCGACTGGAAGACATTGTGGCGCGGCAGTTGCTCGTCCTTGAAAAAATCCTGCTCGTTGTACCAGCCGCCTTTTTCCAGAATGCAGACCTGGTAGCCCGCCAGCGCCAGCTCCCGGGCGACCGGCCCCGCGCCGGCGCCGCTGCCGACGATGCACAGGTCGAAACGGTCGGGCGTTTTTGTTTTGCCGAGCGATGTCATGAGGCGTAGTCCCGGTAGCCGTGGCCGGGCTTCGGGCGGGGAAACCCCGGTTGATGGCCAAGCCAGCGCCAGCCGACGCCGTCCGGGTTGCCGCCATAGACGGGATCCAGCAGCAGCGCCTCGATGAGGTAATAGATCAGCAGCGACATCCAGTTCTCTCCGGCCTCGGAAGCGGCGGTCTGATCCAGCAGAACGTGTTGATCCGATGGACTCAGCTCGACGAACCGCTTGTCGAACCGTTGGCGGGCCAGATCATCCAGCCAGCCGCAGCCCCGGGTGAGAAAGGCCGGATCGCCATCCGCCTGGTTATCGGGGTCGGTCAGCGCCCACTCCAGGTAACGCAGCGCGTTCAGGTCGCGCGCCGACGGGCCATCGCCATCGTCGGGAAAAAGCTGCATCTGCACCGCCGCGATGAGCTTGCGCTGCGCCGGGGTAAAACCGGCGGGCGCGGTCTCCTTGCTCCACAGCGGCGCCGGTTTCAACGCAGCCAACAGGCCCGCCATGCCGCTGAGCTGGAGAAACTCCCGGCGGCTCAGACCGCTATCCGGCCCGGCGACCCGGGCAGGTTTGCCGGAAACGGCGCCCGCCGATTTTGGTTGCAGCTCTGTCATGGCGCTGGAGAGTCCGTATCGATCAGCCTGCGCCAAGAATACCCCATCGGGTCGGAGGACGGAAAATCCGAGGGTCGCCCTTCGCCTTCTCAAGCGGCCAGGACTATCCAGCTCCGCTGGCATGCTAAACTCGAAACCATGGAGGAATGATCGGCCAATGGGCAATACCGCAGCAAAAGTCGCGACCTACGAGGACCTGCTTCAGGTTCCGGACAACCTCGTCGCCGAGATCATCCACGGCCAGCTCCATACCCACCCCCGACCGGCGCCAAAGCATGCGCGGGCGTCCTCCTCGCTGGGCATGGAGGTGGGTTCTCCCTATGACAAGGGGCGGGGCGGCCCCGGCGGCTGGTGGATCCTGGACGAACCCGAGCTGCATCTGGACGCCAATGTGCTTGTCCCCGATTTGGCGGGCTGGAAACGGGAGCGCATGCCCGAATTGCCGGAAACCGCCTGGTTCGAGCTGCCCCCCGACTGGGTCTGCGAGATTCTCTCGCCCTCCACGGCGCGGCTCGACCGCGCGGAAAAAATGCCGCTGTACGCCCATCATGGCGTCAGCCATCTGTGGCTGGTCGATCCTGATCTGAAAACGCTGGAAGCCTATGAACTGAAGGCCGGCCAGTGGCTGTTGCTCGTCACGCTCGACAACGACAAACCCGTATCGGTCAAACCCTTCGACGAGATCGAATTTCCCCTTTCCGCGCTGTGGGCGTAGCGCCTCCCCCGGGAGCGCCGGCATCCTGCCGGCAAAGGCGTTTGGAAATTTCCAGGGCGTTGTTCGCCCGCGCCCTGATCCCGTCATGCCGGCGTTCTCCTTCCAGGCGACTGCTCAACGAGGCGGGGTATTCTTGATCGCAAGAGGTATATATACTCGTAGCCCCTTTGAAACGATCAGATCACTCCCATGTTTGACACACTGAGCGAACGCCTGACTTCGACGGTCAAGCGCCTGCGCGGGCAGGCCCGGCTGACCGAGGACAATATCACCGACACCTTGCGCGAGGTGCGCATGGCCTTGCTGGAAGCGGATGTCGCGTTGCCGGTGGTCAAGGATCTGATGGCCAGGGTCAAGGCGCGCGCCATTGGGCAGGAGGTGCTGAACAGCCTGACGCCGGGGCAGGCCTTTATCAAGATCGTCAACGATGAACTGGTGGCGATCATGGGCGAGGCCAACGATGGCCTCAACCTGAACGATCAGCCGCCGGTGGTGGTGTTGGTGGCGGGTTTGCAGGGCGCGGGCAAGACGACCACGGTGGCCAAGCTGGCGCGCTTTCTGCGCGAGAAGGCGGGCAAGTCGGTGATGGTGGTCAGTACCGACGTGTACCGGCCTGCGGCCATCGATCAGTTGGGCGCGCTGGCGAAGGAGGTCGAGGCGGGCTTCTTCCCCTCGGCGCCGACGGATGATCCGGTCGACATCGCTCGGCGGGCGGTGGACGAGGCGCGGGTTACGCAGCAGGATGTGCTGCTAGTGGATACCGCTGGCCGGTTGCATATCGACGCCGACATGATGGACGAGATCCGCCGGATCCATGACGCGATCTCGCCGACGGAAACGCTGTTCGTCGTCGACAGCATGACGGGGCAGGACGCGGCCAATACCGCCCGGGCCTTCGACGAGGCGCTGCCGCTAACCGGCGTGGTGCTGACCAAGACCGATGGCGATGCGCGCGGCGGCGCGGCGTTGTCCGTGCGGCAGATTACGGGCAAACCGATCAAGTTCCTGGGCGTGGGTGAAAAGACCGCCGCGCTGGAGCCGTTTCACCCGGATCGGATCGCTTCGCGGATTCTCGGCATGGGCGATATCGTTTCGCTGGTCGAGGAGGCGCAAGAGAAGGTCGATCAAAAGAAAGCCGCGAGGTTGGCGAAAAAGATTCGCAAGGGCAAGACCTTCGACATGAACGATTTGCGGGAGCAGTTCCTGCAGATGAAGAAGATGGGCGGCGTGGCCGGCCTGCTGGACAAATTGCCGGGAGTTTCCGGAATCCCCGACCATGTGAAAAACCAGATCAACGACAAGCAGTTTGATCACATGCTGGCGATCATCAATTCCATGACGCCGCAGGAGCGACGTTTCCCCGATGTTATCAAGGGCTCGCGCAAGCGGCGCATCGCCAATGGCGCTGGCTTGCAGGTGCAGGACGTCAATCGCCTGCTCAAGCAGCATCTGCAAATGCGCAAGATGATGAAGAAAATGAAGGGCGGCAACATGCGCAAGATGATGCGCGGGATGCGGGGCGGCGGCATGCCGCCGGGCATGCCATTCTAAGCGGGATCAGCGAACGATCGGAAAGCAGCCGGAGACGAACCCGTCGCTGTCCAGCGTGAACTTGATGTAACCGCCCTTGTGGACATACCGGCAGTTTCTGAGCGTGGTCTCAATGTCGGCGCCGGGACGAAAGTAAAGCTGATTGGTTCTTGCGGTTTGATAAGCGTTTTTGTAAACGGGGAACGTGGTTGCAATGCCGCTTTCGCGCAGGAATGAACCCAGGCTGTCGTTGTCGTTGTACGGTTCGACCGGGTAAGTCCGCATCTGGGTTGTAACCTCTCGTTGATAGGATGAGGGAACAATGACGTCCGCCATTTCGTCCTGCAGGGGAGCGCTTTCCACGCTGTAGGTTGGCTTGGAGGAAGAGCGATGAAACCAGTTGTTCCAGCTCCCGCGATGTCCGTCGTCGTCGATCGTCGATCCGTATTCGGCGGCA
>DRPO01000318.1 GCA_011330835.1 Gammaproteobacteria bacterium
GTCGAGCCTGGAGCAATCGGCGGCCAGCCTTGAAGAAATTACCGGCACCGTGAAAAACAACTCGATCAATGCCCACGAGGCCAGCTCGATGGCCGAGGCGACCCGTCAACGCGCGCGAGAGAGCGAAGAACTCGTCAAGCAAACCATCGAGGCGATGAAACAGATCTGCCAATCCAGCAATAAGATCTCCGACATCACCGGCGTGATCGATGAAATCGCTTTCCAGACCAATCTGCTGGCGCTCAACGCGGCGGTCGAAGCGGCCCACGCCGGCGACCAGGGCAAGGGCTTCGCGGTGGTCGCCTCGGAGGTTCGCGAACTGGCTCAACGCAGTTCCGAAGCCGCCAAGGAGATCAAGCTGCTGATCGAGGAGAGCGGCAAAAAGGTCATGTCCGGCACGCAGCTGGTCAATCACTCGGGTGAGGCTCTGCGGGAAATTATCGAGGACGTCAACGCCGTCGCGAAACAGATCTCCCAGATCACCCAGGCCGGCGATGAACAGACCATCGGGATCGAAATGATCAACCGCTCGATCAACGAAATCGACGCGGTCACGCAACAAAACAAGGCGCTGGGCCAGCAGACCGCCAACGCCTCCCGGGATCTGTGCGCCAAGAGTCGCGACCTGGCCAACCTGGTGGATTTTTTCCGCGCGGAACGCGACGACAACGTGGTGAACATTCACGCCGCCTGAGCCGGGGCGGCGCTGGGGATCGGGAAAACGACAGCCTTGGCGAACTCCCCCAGGCGTCTTTGCCGGCGGGACGCCGGCGCTCCCAGCGGGCGCTGCTTCTTTTTGACGTAAGCGCTGTCGACCTGCATTGCCGACGGCAACCCTGTTGCCTGACAGCCCTCAGCGTTACCAGGCTGACGGGTCTGGATCCCGGCGTTCGCCGGGATGACGCCCATGATGGGCGGCGCCGCTCCCGGTAAACACCCGGAGCGCCAGCATGTCTCTCGGGTTTGCCCTGACAAAGCCAGGTATTCTTGGGCGCGAGAAGTATACAAAAAAGCCCCGCGCGATGGCGGGGCTTTTTCTTGTTGGGTGGAACAGGGGAAAGATTACATCATTCCGCCCATGCCCCCCATTCCGCCCATGTCGCCGCCGGCGGGCATGGGCGCTTCTTCCTTGGGCACTTCGGCCACCATGGCTTCGGTGGTGATCAGCAGCCCCGCCACGGAAGCCGCGTTCTGCAATGCGGAGCGGGTGACCTTGGTGGGATCGAGAATACCCATTTCGATCATGTCGCCATATTCGCCATTGGCGGCGTTGTAGCCATAGTTTCCGCTGTTCTCGGCAACCTTGTTGAGAACGACGGAGGCTTCGTCGCCGGCGTTGGAGACAATCTGGCGCAGCGGCTCTTCCATGGCGCGCAGCGCGATGGCGATGCCGATGTCCTGATCGTGGTTGTCGCCCTTGAGATCGCCAAGTTCGCCACGGGCGCGCAGCAGCGCGACGCCGCCGCCGGCGACCACGCCTTCCTCGACGGCCGCGCGGGTTGCGTGCAGCGCGTCCTCGACGCGGGCTTTCTTCTCTTTCATCTCGACCTCGGTCGCCGCGCCAACCTTGATCACGGCGACGCCGCCAGCGAGTTTGGCGACACGCTCTTGCAGCTTTTCGCGATCGTAGTCGGAGCTGGTTTCCTCGATCTGGGTGCGAATCTGTTCGACCCGAGCCTTGATGTCGGCTTCGTTGCCGCCGCCATCGACGATGGTGGTGTTCTCCTTGCTGACGATGATCTTCTTGGCCGTGCCCAGATCGTCGATGGTGGTCTTCTCAAGAGAGAGACCAACTTCCTCGGAAATCACCTGGCCGCCGGTGAGGATGGCGATATCCTGCAGCATGGCCTTGCGACGATCGCCAAAGCCCGGCGCCTTGACGGCGGCGACCTTGACGATGCCGCGAATGCTGTTGACCACCAGGGTCGCCAGCGCTTCGCCTTCCACGTCCTCGGCGATGATCAGCAGCGGCTTGCCCGCCTTGGCGACCGCTTCCAGCGTGGGCAGCAGGTCGCGGATATTGGAGATTTTCTTGTCGTGCAACAGGATGTAGGCGTCATCCAGCTCGGCCTGCATGCTTTCCTGGTTGTTGACGAAATAGGGCGACAGATAGCCGCGGTCGAACTGCATGCCCTCGACCACTTCGAGTTCATTCTCCAGCGCGGAGCCTTCCTCGACAGTGATAACGCCTTCCTTGCCCACCTTGTCCATCGCTTCGGCAATGGTGTTGCCAATGGAGGCGTCGGAGTTGGCGGAGATCGTGCCCACCTGGGCGATGGCGCTGGTGTCGGCGCAAGGCGTGGAGGCTTCCTTGAGCTTCTCGACAGCGGCGGCGACCGCCTTGTCGATACCGCGCTTGAGATCCATCGGGTTCATGCCGGCGGCGACTGACTTCATGCCCTCGCGAACGATGGCCTGCGCCAGAACGGTCGCCGTGGTGGTGCCGTCGCCAGCCACGTCGGAGGTCTGGGAAGAAACTTCCTTGACCAGTTGCGCGCCCATGTTTTCGAACTTGTCTTCCAATTCGATTTCCTTGGCGACGGAAACGCCGTCCTTGGTCATGGTCGGCGCGCCAAAGGATTTTTCCAGGACGACGTTACGGCCCTTGGGCCCCAGGGTAACCTTGACCGCGTTGGCCAGGATATTGACGCCATTCACCATTCTGGCGCGGGCGTCTTCACCAAATCTTACTTCTTTTGCACTCATGCTCGATTCCTCTGATTAATTGTTGATTCAGCCTTCGATGACGGCGATGACATCGTCTTCCTTCATCACCAGAAGCTCTTCGTCATCGACCTTGACCGTGGTGCCGGCGTATTTTCCGAACAGCACAACGTCACCGACCTTGAGGTCCAGCGCGCGTACATCGCCGCTGTCGGTAATCTTGCCGTTGCCAACCGCGATCACTTCGCCGCGATCGGGCTTCTCGGCCGCGGAATCGGGAATCACAATCCCCCCGGCAGTGGTGCGCTCCTCTTCCACGCGTTTGATCACAACGCGATCATGTAAAGGACGAATCTTCATTCTGGAGTCTCCTTCTATAATAAATTCAATAGGTTAGCGAGTTAAACAATCCCCTTGTTAGCACTCGGATTGTTTGAGTGCTAATAATAGGGCCGAAAAACGGGAAGTCAACCCAAGGTCCAAAAAAAGAAATGGGAAGGGGCGTATGATCTGATTCGCGGGCCCTGTGCCTCTTGCGATCAAGCCGGTTTTTTCGCCGGGGGCTCGCGCCGTTTCCTCGGCGCATAGCATTTGTTGCCGTCCTTCTCGTAGAAGTGCTTGCCCGCGTGAACGAATCCCAGCTTGTGGTAGAAAGCGCGCAGGCGCTGCAGCTCCTCGGGCGAACGCTTGCGTCCGTATTCATTGGACAGCGGGAACGCCTTGAGCCCTACCAGGCAGTCTTCGAGATCGACCACCTCGGTCATGCGTTTCATCATGCCCGTGCCGATGCCCTTGCGCCGGAATTCCGGATTGACGATCAGCTCATCGATGTAGACCAGGCACTTGCACTCCACCGGATCGCCTTTCGGCCCGGGCTCGGTCAGCCAGCAGGTGTCTTCATGAAAAGCCGTCAACTCGAATTCGAGAATATCGGGATAGAGCGACTCGAACAGATCCTTGATCACCACGCCATCATGCCGCGCCAGCGCCAGATCGATCCGGTGCCCCCGCATTGTCGCCACCCGGATATCCTCGCCCAACTCGTCATCCCAGGTCATGGCCATGCCTGAGAATTCAAGCACATAGTGGCTCAGCTCCGGATTGATGTCCGGCTTGATCAGAAATTCGTATTCGAGTTCCAGCGTCATGTTCAAAATATTAGCATATCGTAATATATAAAACGACGCCCTCAAGAGATACTTCTCGCGACCAAGAATACCCCATTCAGGGTGCGTAGGTTTTCGTCGAGAGCAAGGCGTAAAAACGCAGGCATAGTGGCGCTACGTCAAGTTTTTACAACGCAGCTATCGGAGAAAAGACGCGCGCCATGAATGGGGTATTCTTGGGCGCGAGAAGTAGAAATACCGAACGTCTTTGCCGTCCCCCTGGGAGCGCCGGCGTCCCGCCGGCCAACCCGGCAATGTCGGGCGCAGCCCGACGAGCCGAAGGCGCTCTTACTCCCCCTTCGCCCGCCCCGCCTCGACAGCGCGCCACAAAACCTGCTTACGGGTTTACTATCGGTCGTCTTAGTAACGACTCCCTCAAGGGAAACACCAAACACTCTTGCCGGCAAGATGCCGGCGCTCCCAGCGCCCTCAAACCAACTGCATCACCACCTCGGTCCAGGCGCTGGCGACATTGTCCAGATTGTAGCCGCCGCCGCCCATGACCAGCATTCGCCCTTCGCAATGACGCTCCGCCAATTGGCGCAGCCTTTGCGCGGCATGGGCGTAAGGCGCCGTCGTCCACGCCATGTCCGTTACGGGGTCTCCCGCCATGGCGTCGGCGCCTGCCTGCAACAGGATGAACTCGGGCTCGAATTCGGCGATGAAGGCTTCAGCCGCGGGCCATAGCGCCATGAACTCTTCATCGTCGGCGTTCATCGGCAAGGGGATATTCATCTTGGTTCCCTCGGCCTCGCCCTTGCCGGTTTCGTGCTCGTGGCCGGTGCCCGGGTAGAGGAAATGGCCATCCTCGTGGAAATCGACGATCCGAACGTCCGGGTCTTCCTCGAACTCGTAGTACACGCCGTCGCCATGATGGGCGTCGATATCGATATAGGCGATCCGCCTGACGCCGTGATGGGCGCGCAGGTATTCGATCGCCACGCCGCAATCGTTGAACACGCAGAACCCCGAGGCGGCGCCCCGACGAGCATGATGCAAACCAGCGATCGGCACGAAGACCCGCCGCGCTTCCCCGGCCATGATCCTGTCCACGCCATTGACGACCGTGCCCACGACGCGGCTGGCGGCCTCATAGACGCCGGGGAAAGCGGGGGTATCCGCCGCGTCGAGAAACCCCATGCCCTGCTCGGACTTCCCTTTCACCCAGTCGATGTACTGCTGCTGGTGAAACAGGCTCAAACAAGACTCCGCGCCTTCCACGCATTGCAGGCGGCCGTAACGGTCCGCGTCGATGCTGCCCAGCAACCTGTCGCGAAACGCGAACAGACGCTTGACGCCAAAAGGGTGATTGTTCGGAAAACTGTACCTGGCGAGCGCGTCTTCCAGACACAACAATAATTCGTGCGGCATTGGACAAAGGCGCCCATCGGGGCGGGAGCTCTAACGGAAAGAGGGGGCTATACTTCTCGCGTCCAGGAATACCCCATTCAGGCCGCGCATCCTTTCGCCGATAGCTGCGTTGTAAAAACTTGACGTAGCGCCACTATGCCTGCGTTTTTACGCCTTGCTCTCGACGAAAGCCTACGCACCCTGAACGGGGTATTCCTGGACGCGAGAAGTATAACGCCCCTCATGGGTTCTTGCCGGCGACCCGGTCGCCGAATGGGGTGGCCGGCATTTCTCCCGGGATGCGCGATCCCGAGAGAAATCCTGGCTAGTGAGCCGAAGGCGTCTTGAACTTCAGCGTGGGCTGAGAGCCAGACTGGGCCTGAGGCTTCTGAGTGGTCTTCGCCTGAGGTTCCGCCGCCGGTTGTTTCTGGGCGGTCGCGGCGGAAGGATAGCTGTAGCCATAGCCGGGACGATAGTAGTACTGGGGCGCCGCGGGAACGGCAGGACGATAGCCATAACCGCCATAGCCAGGCGCGCCGCCGTAACGGGGATAACCATAGCCGTAAGGCATGCCGCCGCCATAAGGCATTCCGTTGCCGTAAGGACGACCCCACGGACCGCCGCCCCAGGGCCCCCACGGCCCCCGGCCATAACGCCAGTAGTCATCGTCGTCATCGTCGAAAAACTCTTCGGCCCAGTACATTGGCGTCCATTCGGGCCAGTCGTTGTCGTCGTAGTATCCGTTGTCATCGCCCCACCAGTCGCTGGCGCCCGCAACCCCTGTCGCGGCGGCCAGAACCAGGGCGGATAAAAGCGTCTTGTTCAGTAGTTTCATGGGGATTTCTCCTGTGCAGCAGCCAAGTCATGTTTCGGTATTTAATCATCGAGCCGAAAATTCACAATTGATTAATATCATAATTGCCGATGAAACGCCGTTATTTCCCCACCAGCGGCAGGTTCGCCGGGTTTTCCGGCCCCGTCGGGCGCGCAACGACGCGGTCGGTCGGAAACACCGCTTCAAAGACCGACCCCTCCCCCATCTCGCTGGAAATGAGCAAACGACCGCCGCGCCGCTGAACGACATGCTGAACAATCGCCAGACCGAGGCCCGCGCCGCCGCTGGCGCGCGAACCCCCGGAATCCACGCGGTAGAAACGTTATATCAATAGTTTCATATATTTTCGCGGCTCGGTCGGTGCGTGCCGACTGTTCCCTCTGAATGGTTTAGGATCTCCACGAACAAATCCCACCAGCTCACTCCCAGTCCGTCATTCCGGGCTGAGTGGAGCGAAGACCCGGAATCCAGAGCGAGGCGCTGGATTCCCGCTTTCGCGGGAATAACGAAGAGGTTCGGCGATGGCGTGAAACGCCCACCGCAATCCTTCCCACAAGTGTGGCTGGGGGCATTGCGACGCGCTTATCTCGGGATACAGGGTGCGGGTATTCTTGATCGCGAGAAGTACACCTCTCGGGTTCAAGGCTCTTGCCGGCGCGCGCCGGATGTCGCAAGCAGCCAGATGAATCCGGAGACGCCCGCCAGCAGGGAGGCGAGCAGAA
>DRPO01000319.1 GCA_011330835.1 Gammaproteobacteria bacterium
GGGGGTCCGCACCCTTGAGGAGCTGCTCAAGCTGGATCCCGAACGCTACGAGATCACGGTGTTTGGCGCCGAGCCTTACCCCAACTACAACCGCATCATGCTCTCGCCGGTGCTGGCGGGCGAGAAGACCATCGACGACATTATTCTCAACGACCGCGCCTGGTACGAGGACAACGGCATCGCGCTGCATACCGGCGACGCGGTGACGCGCATCGACCGCGCGGCGCGCAAGGTGGTCACCGAAGGCGGCAACGAGGCGCCGTACGACCGGCTGCTGCTGGCCACCGGCTCCAACCCCTTCATCATCCCCGTGCCCGGGCATGACAAGGACGGCGTGATCGGCTTCCGCGACATCGCCGATGTCGAGACCATGCTGGCGGCCGCGAAGACCTATAAAAAGGCCGTGGTCATCGGCGGCGGCCTGCTCGGCCTGGAGGCCGCCAACGGCCTGATGAAAAACGGCATGGATGTAACTGTCGTACACCTGATGGACATCCTGATGGAGCGCCAGCTCGACCGTCCGGCCGCCGAGATGCTCAAGGCCTCGCTGGAGGAGCGGGGCATGAAGTTTCTGATGGAGACCCAGACCAGCGAGATCCTTGGCGATGAGCGGGTGACCGGGCTCAAGTTCGCCGACGGCTCCGAGATCGACGCCGACCTGGTGGTGATGGCGGTGGGCATCCGTCCCAACATCGAACTGGCCCAGGCCGCCGGCATCCACTGCGAGCGCGGCATCGTGGTCAACGACACCATGCAGACCTACGACCCGAAGATCTACGCCGTGGGCGAATGCGTGCAGCATCGCGGCGTCACCTACGGGCTGGTGGCGCCCCTGTTCGAGCAGGCCAAGGTTGCGGCCAACCACCTGGCGCAGATCGGCATCGCACGCTATGAGGGCTCGGTCACCTCCACCAAGCTCAAGGTCACCGGCATCGATCTGTTCTCCGCCGGCGAGTTCAACGAGCAGGAAGGCGACGAAACCTTGGTGCTGCGGGATCCCGGCATGGGCGCCTACAAGAAGCTGGTGGTGCGCGACAACCGCATCAAGGGCGCGGTGCTCTACGGCGACACCATCGACGGCACCTGGTACTTCCAGCTGCTGCGCGAGGGCACCGACATCTCCGCCTTCCGCGCCACCATCCTGTTCGGTCAGCACGATCTGGGCGACGCCGGCCACGGCGACGAGACCCGGGTCGCGGCGCTGCCGGACGACGCCGAGATCTGCGGCTGCAACGGCGTCTGCAAGGGCGAGATCGTGGACGCCATCATTACCAAGGGACTGTTCACGCTGGAGGACGTGCGCGCCCACACCAAGGCGTCCAGCTCCTGCGGCTCCTGCACCGGCCTGGTGGAATCCCTCCTCGCCAGCACCGTGGGCGAGGGCTACGACGCCACTCCCAGCAAGAAGCCCCTGTGCGGCTGCACTGAATACAGCCACGACGAGATCATCGCCGGAATCAAGGAGCACGAGCTCAAGACCATGGACGCGGTGCGCGGCTTCTTCGAGTGGAAGAACCCGGACGGCTGCGCCGCCTGCCGCCCGGCGCTCAACTACTACCTGTTGGCCCACTGGCCCGGCGAGTACCACGACGACCCGCAGTCGCGCTTCATCAACGAGCGCGCCCACGGCAACATCCAGAAAGACGGCACCTACTCGGTGGTGCCGCGACTGTTCGGCGGCCTCTGCACCCCGGACCAGTTGCGCGCCATCGCCGACGTGGCCGACAAATACCAGGTGCCGGAGATGAAGGTCACCGGCGGACAGCGCATCGACCTGTTCGGCGTAAAAAAGGAGGACCTGCCAGCCATGTGGGAAGACCTCTCCGGCGCCGGTTTCGTCTCCGGTCACGCCTATGGCAAGGCCATGCGCACCGTCAAGACCTGCGCCGGCAAGACCTGGTGCCGCTTCGGCACCCAGAACTCGACAGGACTTGGCGTCAAGCTGGAAGAGCTGACCTGGGGCTCCTGGATGCCGCACAAGTTCAAGCTCGCCGTCTCAGGCTGCCCTCGCAACTGCGCTGAAGCCACCATCAAGGACTTCGGCGTGGTCTGCGTCGATTCCGGCTATGAGCTGCACATCGGCGGCAACGGCGGCATCAAGGTCCGCGTCACCGATCTACTGTGCAAGGTGGACACCGAGGAGGCCGTACTGGAATACTGCGGCGCCTTCATCCAGAAGTACCGCGAAGAAGCCCACTACCTCGAACGCACCGCCCCCTGGGTGGAGCGGGTCGGCTTCGACTATGTCAAGCGGGCGATTGTGGACGATGAGGCGCAACGCAAGGCTCTGTATGAACGCTTCAAGTACAGCCAGCAATTCGCCCAGATCGACCCCTGGAAGGCCGTGGCCGAGGGCAAGGATCGGCGCGAGTTCCAACCCATCAAGATCATCGCGGCCTAACAACTAAAGTTTCGCTACAGATCAGGAATAGAACCAATGAGCAACTGGATAGAGATCGCCGCGCTGGAGGACATCCCCCAACTGGGCTCCCGCGTGGTCAAGACCGACACCATGAACGTGGCCGTGTTTCGCACCCGCGACGACCGGGTGTTCGCGCTAAAGGACGAATGCCCGCACAAGCAAGGCCCGCTCTCCCAGGGCATCGTCAGCGGTGCCACCGTCACTTGCCCCCTGCACAACTGGAAAATCGACCTGGAAAGCGGTTGCGCCACCGGCCCCGACGAAGGCTGCGCCAACACCTTCCAGACCCGGGTCGAAAACGGCAAGGTCTACCTGGCTTTATAGAAATTTTGTTCACCACAGAGAACACAGAGAAAAGCATGGTGGAAGGGCAATGGAGCGCCGGCATCCCTGCTGGCAATGGGTCTTGGGCGCTCACCGAAGACCGATCCTTCCGGCAATACAGGTTCAGCGCTCTGTGACCTCTGTGTTCTCTGTGGTGAAAAAGACAATTCCTGAGGAATCGAATCGATGCTCTTTGGACGCGGAAAGAAAAACCCCATCACCCTGCCTGGCAAGGAAGTCGTCGAGTGGAAATACGCCGCCTGCGGCTACTGCTCCACCGGCTGCTCCATCGAGGTCGGGCTGAACGGCGAGGGCCGCCCCGTGGCCTCGCGCGGGGTGGCCGACGCCGACGTCAACCGCGGCAAGCTGTGCCTGAAAGGCATCTTCGAGCACGAGCTGTTCGATTCCGCCGGTCGCGGCGTCGAACCGCTGACGCGCGACCACTACCGCGACGAATGGCGCTCCACCCATTGGGATGCCGCCCTCGACCGGCTCCACGACGAAATCCGCCGCATCCAGGCCAAACACGGTCGCGACAGCTTCGCCATCATCTCCACCGGCCAGATGCTCACCGAAGAATTCTATACCCTGGGCAAGCTCACCCGAGGCCTGATCGGCACCAACAACTACGACGGCAACACCACCCTGTGCATGTCCTCGGCGGTATCGGGCTACAAACGCAGCTTCGGCTCCGACGGGCCGCCCGGCTGCTACGAGGACTTCGAGCACACCGACTGCCTGATCGCCTGGGGCTCCAACCTGCCCGAGCAGCACCCCATTATCTACTGGCGCCTCAAGGAAGCCCAGGAGAAACGCGACTTCCCGCTTATCGTCGTGGATCCAAGGGTCACCATGCTGGCGCAGAACGCCCACATCCATCTGCCCATCCGGCCCGGAACCGACGTCGTGCTGCAGAACGCCCTGATGCACGTCATCTTCGCCGAAAACCTGCAAGACGAGGACTACATCGCCGCCAACACCACCGGCATCGAGGAGCTGCGCGCCGAAGTGGAGAAATGGGATCCGCGCACCGCCGCCAGAGTCTGCGGCATCGACGAAGACACCATCCGCGTCGTGGCGCGCACCTTCGCCAAGGCCGGCGCGGCGATGCAGATCTGGACCATGGGCATCAACCAGTCCACCCACGGCTCCGACGGCGTGGTCGGCATCAACAACCTGGCGCTGATCACCGGCAACATCGGCAAGCCGGGCGGCACATCGCTCTCGATCACCGGCCAGTGCAACGCCATGGGCACCCGCGAATGGTCCTCCTGCTCCGGCCTGCCCAACTACCGCTATCTCGAAATCCCCGAACATCGGGAAGAGATCGCCCGCGCCTGGAACATCGACGTGGACTTCCTCCCCAAGGCGCGCGGCATGTACCAGACCGACATCTACCAGGCCATGGAAGCCGGGCAGATCAAGGGGCTCTGGCTGATCGCCACCAACCCCATGAGTTCCCTGCCCAACACCGCCCGCATCCGCCGCGCCATGGAGCAACTGGAATTCTGCTGCGTCCAGGACTGCTACGTCGACACTGAATCCAACCAGTACGCCCACCTCTACCTGCCCGCCGGAACCTGGGCCGAGAAGGACGGCGTGATGACCAACACCGAGCGGCGCATCAACCGCGTCAAGCCCATCGCCGCGCCGCCCGGCCAGGCCAAACCCGACCTGTGGATCTTCAACCGCGTCGCCGAGCGCTTCAACACCGAGGGCCGGGTAAAGTTCCCCGAAAAGGCCGCCGACATCTTCCTGGAAATGGCCGAGCTGTCGCACGGACGCCTCGCGGACATCTCCGGCATGGATCACGAGCTGATCGAACAGAACCGCGGCATCCAGTGGCCCTACACCCGCGAACAACGCGAGCGCGGCGAGCCGCCGCCCCGCGGCGGCAAGCGCATTTACACCGAACCGGGCGCCTTCAGCTACCCCAACGGACGGGCCAAACTGATCCCACTGCCCTTCGTGGACAACAACGAACAGCCCGACGAGGAATACCCCTTCTGGCTCAACACCGGACGCCTCATCGAGCACTGGCATGGCCGCACCAAGACCGGCAAGATCGGCAACAACAACAAGTTCAGCCCCATCCCGTTCATCGAGATCAACCCCGACGCGGCGGACGACCTCGGCGTCCGGCGCGGCGAATATGTGCGTCTGGTCTCCCGGCGCGGCGACGCCATCGCCATGGCCCAGCCCACCGGGCGCGTGCCCTACAACATGGTGTTCCTGCCCTTCCACTTCCACGACTGCGCCAACCGCCTGACGCTCGGCCTGCTCGACCCCCACTCGCGCCAACCCGCCTACAAGCAATCGGCGGTGCGCATCGAGCGGATCGAAGACCAGATGCACGCCGCGCGGCTGAGCAGGGAAATGCGGAAGTTTTGACTGTTAATCCCAGGGAATGGTGGAAGTTAAAGATTTAACCACAGAGGACACAGAGCACACAGAGGGTAAGAAAAGGAAGGCTGGAGGTGATGAATCGGTTCAACGACAGAGGATGTTTTCGAACTGGAAACTCTGTGCTCTCTGTGTCTCTGTGGTGAAAAATCCAGGCCGGGAGATGCCGGATTGCTGAAGATTGGCTGCTCGCGTTGGATGGCTAAAGGTTACCCAAGGCGTGGGGCCTGGAATGGTGGAAGTTAAAGATTTAACCACAGAGTACACAGAGTACACAGAGGGTAAGAAAAGGAAGGCTAGAGCTGATGAATCGGTTCAACGACAGAGGATGCTTTTGAATTGAAACTCTGTGTCTCTGTGGTGAAAAAAATATGTCCCAAGATCCGCTTACCAGGAAAATCATCGGGTGCGCTATCGAAGTTCATAGAGCGCTGGGTCCGGGGTTGCTGGAGTCTGCTTATCAACGTTGCTTGGCCCACGAGTTGGCAGTCCAGGGCGTGGCTTTTGAAGCTGAGAAGGCAATTCCGGTGACGTACAAGGGACTTGAGTTGGACTGTGGTTACCGGATCGATTTTCTGGTTGAGAAGGAAGTGGTGGTTGAACTAAAGAGTGTCGATAAACTGGTCGGCCTTCATCACGCGCAATTGCTGACTTATCTGCGATTGGCCAATGCGGGATGCGGGTTGTTGATCAATTTCAATACGCCCCGTCTTGTGGACGGTATTAAGCGCTTTCGAATTTAAAATCTCTGTGGACTCTGTGTCCTCTGTGGTGAAAGAACATGTATCAACGAAGAGACAACGAACCCGACTACGCCCTGCTGAGCGACGCCGACAGCCGGCCAATCAACCGCTACGGCAAGCCCATCGAAACAGCCGCTCCGGGCGATCCCCTGCGCGAGCAGCCCTTCGTCATCAACGGCGAGGAATGCCCGCAACAGAACCCCAACCGTTACAAGCAGCACGGCTTCTATTTCAACGCCGACAACTGCATCGCCTGCCACGCCTGCGAGGCGGCCTGTTCGGAGAAGAACGACGTTCCGCCGCATCTGGCCTTCCGCTCGGTCGGCTTCGTGGAGGGGGGCAGTTACCCCGACTACCGGCGCATCAACATCTCCATGGCCTGCAATCATTGCGACAACCCGGTTTGTCTCAAGGGCTGTCCCACCCGCGCTTACACCAAGTTCGCCGAATACGGCGCGGTGCTGCAAGATCCGGATATCTGCTTCGGCTGCGGCTATTGCACCTGGGTCTGCCCCTACAACGCGCCGCAGCTCGACCCGGTCAAGGGCCAGGTGAGCAAGTGCAACATGTGCGTCGATCGTCTGGAAGTGGGCCTCAAACCCGCCTGCGTCTCGGCCTGTCTCGGCAAGGCGCTGGACTTCGGCGTGATCGAGAACATCCCCGAGGGTCGGGTGCAGGCCGAGACCGAGATCCCCGGCTTCCCGCGCACCGATATCACCCACCCCAACATCCGCTTCCAGCAAATGAAATCCATCCAGCGCGAGATGCTGCGGGTGGACGACGCGCCCATCAAATACCATCGCAGCGAGGACGAGAAGCGCTATGTTCCCGAACTGGATCCCAAGAAGGGCCATGTCCGGCAATGGAACTGGCGGAAGCTGCTCGGCTCGCACGAGAACGCCCACATCGCCTTCACCCTGAGCGCGCAGACCGTGATGGGCGCCTTCGCCCTGCTGACGCTGGGCGACTGGTTCGGCGTCGCGCCCATCGAGTCCTTCCGCGCCGGGGGCGCCTTCGCGCCCGGCCTTTGGCTGATGGCGGCGCTGATGGGCTTCGGCCTGTTCAAGCTCAACATGCACCTGGGCAAGCCGCACCGTTTCTATCGCGGCTTCAACAACCTGCGCCTCTCGCCGGTGAGCCGCGAAATCGCCGGCGTCTCCGCTTTCTTCGCCGGCCTGCTCGGGTACGCCTTCTTCAACCTGTTCAATGGCGTCCCGGCGACCTGGCTGGCCAACCTCTCCGCATTGCTGGCGCTGACCGGACTCAGCTTCGGCGGCTACTACATGTACAGGCTCTATCGCATCCCGGCGCGTCCCTTCTGGGATCACTGGCAGACCGGTAGCAGCTTCGTCGGCGCCGGCCTCGCCCTCGGCAGCCTGCTGGTGGGGCTGCTGGCGCTGGCCGGCGGCCAGTTCGACCGCGATCTGGGGCGCCTGCTGGCGGGAGTGGCCGCCGCCGGCCTGGCGCTGGAAGGCGTTGGCCTGCTCGCCCACGCGCGGGCCATGAGCCAAGCCAATAGCGAAGGCGCCGCTTCCTGGTACGAGCAGATGACCACCTACGGTTGGCCCTATCGGCTGCGCAACGGCCTGCTGGCCGCCGCCCTGCCGCTGGCCGCGAGCCAGGCCATCTTCGGCCCCAGCCCCGCGCTGTTCGTCCTGCTGGCCCTGCTGACGCTGGGCTCGGCCATCATAGGGCGCGCCCTGTTCTATGTGCTGGTGATCCCCACCACCATGCCCGGCGCTTTCTTCTGGCGCAACAAGGGCTTCGTGGAGCACGCCCGCGAGACGGGTCTCGCGGAGATGCCGCAGATCGGCGTGGCGCATGAACGCCACCACCCCTTCCGGATGGATGAGTTGTTGCAGACGCTTCGCGAGCACGGCATCGGCGACATGATCGCCCACGTCCGCTGGATTCTCACCGGCAAGGCGGGCTGATCGCGTCGGGACAGGGGATTCCTCCGACTGATTGGGGGCGCCGCCGGTTTGCCTCGCTCGACCGGGGGACATGAACACGCTCAAGGCGCGTTAGATTGAATCACATCACACTACGAAGAACTTCCTACCCCCGCTCTTCGGAAAAATGTTGACCCCGTCACCTACAACTGACAGCAACGGGCCTATAACAGTCTCGTCCAGCAGCAATGACGAGAGCAATCATGAAAACCCACTATCCCAACAAGTTTCCCGTCGAAGAAGGCCCGATAGTCGGCAACGCCCTCTCGGCGGCCTTCGCCATCGGTGTCTTGATGGCGCTCGTGGGCGTCGCGGTCTCCACCATCGTCCGCTTCCTCGCCTGAGTCTTACCTTCCATGTTCAACGCCATGGCCCAGGGAATGGGCCATGGATTTTCACTTCTCCCCCGGGAATCGCGAAGGCAGAGCCCTGATAACGCGAATCACTCTGTTTTCCATTCGGATATAGCCCCGCCTTTTCAATCCATTCACTAGCTTCGTGACCATCTCGCGGCTTGCGCCGACCAACCCGCCCAGCTCCCGATGTTTCAGCGGCAGGGGTTCGGCATAACCGCTGCGGTAATGGTCTTCCATCTCTTCCAGAAACACTTTGAGGCGCTGGTAGACAGATCCGGAGACATGGGACGCCACACGCCCGGACAACTGCCGAATGCGGCTCGCCAATAACACAAACATCATGGCGGACAATTCCGGCTGCTCGCGGGCGACCAGCCGCGCTCGGGATCTCGACAGGTAAACTAGCTCGCAGTCGCTCAACGCGGCGACGCTGGCTGACCGGGGCCGTCCATCGATCAACGACAATTCGCCAAACAGACTGCCCGGCCCTTCGATCCGATAGATGATTTCCATGCCATTCATCTCACTGGAAAATATCTTGACGTAGCCGGACCGCACCAGATAGAGGGCGTCGGCGTCATCGCCTTCGAAAGCGATCAGGCAACCGGCGCGGTAACGTCGCGGCAAGCCATAAGGCGCCAGCAAGGTAAAATCAGGTTTGCCGGCAGGGTAGTGATTATCCGGAAACATCATTGCCCGCCCTCCCTCGCGACGGTTTGCTCCGCCCAGCCGCCTCCGAGGGATTCATAAAGCGTAACCGTTTCGCCCAGTATCGCCTGATAGTTATCCAGCAAGGCCTGCGATGCTTCCAGCAGGGAGCGTTCCGCCTCGAACAGGTCGAGTTGGGAAATCAGGCCCTCGGCCAATTGGCCGCGACGTTTCTCGGCCACGGTCTCAAGCGTTTTTTCCCGAGCCCGCAGCAACTGATGCTGGCGCTTGCGGTTCTCCAGGCTGGTCAATGCATTTTCCACTTCTTCGAAAGCGGTGAGGACGGTACGCCGATAACGCGCCTTCTCGAATTCCATCCTGGCTTCGCTGCCGGCAATTCGGGCCTTGACGGCTGGATCGAATAGGGGAATGGATATCAGCGACGCCAGGCCCAGCGTCCAATTGTTGAGCAAACGCGAAAATATCGGGCTGGCGTAACCGCTGTTCCCGGTCAGGCTGAATGAAGGCAACTTCGCGAGCCTGGCCTGCCCCAGCAGATGGTGAGCGCGCAATACCCGGTATTCCGCCTCGACAATATCCGGTCGGCGCGCCACCAGTTGAGAAGGCAGGCCCACCGGAATATCCACCGGATGAACGATATTTCTCAGGCCGCCGGGAGGAATCGCCAGTTTCCCGGCAGGCTTGCCCAACAGCGTCGCCAAGTGATTTTCGCGAAGCTGTCGCCGACGCCGCAATTCCAGCAACTCGCGTTTTAGACGATTCAGCTCCGCGGCCTGTGAATCCACCTCGACCTGGGTCGCGAAGCCCGCCGCCAGGCGGGCCTGAAATACATCGAGACTCTTTCGGGTCGCGTCGATAGACGACTGACGCAAGCCGATCTGCTCATCCAGACGGCGAAGATCGAAATAGGTGCGCGCCACGGTGGCGGTCACCTTGAGCCATACCGCGCGCCGCGCCGCCTGGGTGGAGGCCTGCGCCGCAACGTTGGCGTCGATTCCCTTTTTCAACCTCCCCCAGATATCCAGCTCCCAGTTCAATCGCCCCTGCAGGGAATATTGTCCCGAAACCCGATCCCGATCGCCGAACGACTCCCGGCGACTCGCCCGGCCATCCAGATTGATGACGGGCAAGCGTCTTCCGCGAGAACCTTGCAGCGCCGCCTCGGCGGCCTGAACGCGCGCCGTTGCGATCCGGATATCCAGATTGTGGGCGATGGCCGAGTTCACCAGCATGTCCAGCGCCGGGTCGCCAAAGTTCCGCCACCATTCCAGCCTGAGCGCCGCTTTTTCGTTTCGGGAGGGGGCCGCCTTCCATACCTCCTTCTCCGGCAGGGCCGGACGCTGATAAGGCGGCTGTTTCACCACTGAGCAGCCACTGACAACAAGCAACATGAGGCCACCTGAAACAAGGTATTTCCAGTATCCAATTTGCGCCTTCATCTCAAGTTTCCCGCATTGACTTTTCATGGAAAATAATGATGGGGTTGAGGATGTAGTCCAGCATTGTGCGCCGGTGCGTCCTCAAGAAAACGGTCGCCGACATGCCGGGGTGGAGCTGAGGCAACCTGGCGTGCTTCAGTGATTCTTTATCCACCGATACCTCCACCTCGTAATAGCTTTGATGGGTGGATTTGTCGTACAACCTGTCCGCCGAGACATGCTCGACCCGCCCCAACACAATGGGCGTCCTCCGGGCGGGAAAGGCGGTAAAACGAATGTCCGCGATCTGTCCGGCGCTCACCTCGTCAATGTCCCCGACCGCGACCCGGGCGTAGATCACCAGTTGATCTTCGTCCGGGACGATATCCAGAATCCGGCCCCCAGGCGGCAGAACGCTGCCCGGATGCAAGGGCTCCATTGCCAGGACCGTTCCCGCGACCCGCGCCCGGATACTTTGCCGGGTCACCGCATCCTCGAGCGGCCGACGCTGCTCGAACAGGCGCCGCTCCTCCTTTTCCAGGTCGGAAAGCGACTGGCTCGCCTGGTTGACATAGTTCGAGCGGATTTCCTGTTTCTGTACGCTCAGCGAAGCAATCTTCTTGCGCGCCCGACTGATCTGCGTGCGCCGGTTTTCAAGCTGGGCGCGGTAATCGGCCGCCTCGCGTTGCAGGTTCGACAGGGCGTTGCGCGTCATGTAGTTTTGGGAAACCAGCCGCTTTGCATTCGCTATTTCATTTTTCAACAAATCGTAAGCGTTCTGGATTTGCGTTATTTCCCGGCGCAGACCCGCGATCTCGGCGCGCGCATCGGATTGTTGGGCGTCGACCAGTTTCAACTGGATATCGAGCATGGCGCGGTTCGTCTGGAAGCTCTCCCTTTCGGCGGCAATCATTGCGGCGACCGCGGGCTTTCCGTCATGAAGCAGATCCTCCGGAAAATCAGGCGTCCGACTCAACGCCCTCTCCGCCATCAGCCGGCTCTTGCGAATGCGCACCGCGTCAAGTCCGGACTGGACGACAGCCAGTTCGGACTCAACGGACTTGTCGACGATTTCGATCAACACCTGACCGACCTTGACCTGATCCCCTTCGTGAACGTGAACCGAGGCGACGATACCGCCTTCCTGGTGCTGTACCGTGGTGCGATGATCGACGACTTCCACATGACCCGAGCCGATAATGGCCGCTTCGATGGGCGCGGTGACAATCCATAGTGTAAGGACAACCACGGTGACCACGATGACCGACGCGCCCAGCCAGAATGCGCGTCGGGCCTGGCCCGCCGCGATCTGGAATAGCGAATCGTCCTGCGCAACCACGGTTTCTTGTGTCGCCGTATCGGGCCGCGATTTGGGCGCCGGTCCCGCCGGAGATTCGATGGCGCCCTGAACCAGTCCCACGAATTTAGTGCGCAACAGCATGACGCGCCCCCCGTGCCTTGCGCCGAGCCTTCAAGGCGCTGACCTGAACGTTCTGCATCGCCTTGAGCATTTTGTCGGCGGTGGAAATGTTGGTAATCACTCCGCGGCGCATCACGGCCACCCGATCGACGCCCGTCAGAATGCCTGGTCGGTGAGTAATCACGATCACCGTGACGCCTTTTTGTTTCAGCAAGTCGAGGCATACGAACAGGGCGCGCTCACCCTCGGAATCGACCGAGGCATTGGGCTCGTCCAGAACCACCACCTGGGGATCGCCGTAAACCGCTCGCGCCAGCGCTATCCGCTGTTGTTCGCCGGCGGACAGGGGGCGGCCATTGGCGCCCAGCTCGGTGTCATAGCCATTGGGCAGCCGCCGAACCAGACCATCCACGCCCGCCATGCGAGCCGCGCGCATGACTGCCTGCTCATCGGGTTTTTGCATGCGCGCGATATTTTCAGCGACGGTTCCCGCGAACAGCGTGCTGTTTTGCGGAAGGTAGCCGATCGTTTTTCCCCGCTCGGTGGAAGACCAGTGATGAACCGGGGAATGATCGATCAGGGCGTGACCGGAAAATGGGGGCAGCACGCCAATCAGCGTTTTCGCCAACGTCGTCTTGCCTGCGCCGATGGCGCCAACAACCGCCAGGGATTCCCCGGGACGCACCTCGAAGGAGAGCCCTTTCAATAACAGCGTTCCGTCGTCCGGCGCTCTGACGACCAGATCCTTGACCTCGACCCATCCCCTGGCTGTGTGATCCCTCCATGCGGAACGTGCGTCTGAACCGCCCCTGAAATCCCGATGCAACCGCTTGACCGCGCTGGCGGCCTGCAAGTAGACCGGCAAACTGGAAATAAACAGCTCGACTGGCGCCAGCATCCGACCGAACAGAATGGTTGCCGCGATCAGAATCCCGGAACTCGCTTCCAGATTGATGACCAACCAGGCCGCGGCGCCGATCATGACGATCTGCAACAGCTGCCGCATTCCTCTCGACACCGCCTGTATCGACCCGCCGGTTGCGCTGGAAGACGCGAGCAACCGCTGTGCCTCTCTCGCGGGCTCCCGCCATCGCTCCACGACGGCGTCCGTCATGCCCAGCGCATAGGTCAGATCGTGGCGGGACAGCGCCTCGTTGATACCGGTATCAGCTTTTTTCCCCACCTCCTCGGTGCGTCCGCGGTAGTGGCGGTCGATCCAGATACCCGCAAACCCGGTCGTCACAATGGCCACGACGCCCAGCAGGGCGATATGCCCCAAAACGGGATGGAAATAATAAATGACGCCGAGAAATACCGGCGTCCACGGCGCATCGAACAGCGCGGTCACCGCATGACTCGACAGCAGCTTTTTGACTGAAAGCAAATCCCCCAGTGTCGCCTTGTCCGAGCCGCGACCCAAGGCGTTATCCAGGGTATTTCTCACCAACCCCGTCGAGAGCAGCGCGTCCAGCTTCAGCACAATGGCTATGAGCAATTTCTTGCGCCCGATATCCAGGGCAATCATCGACACGACCAGCGTGACCGCCAGCAACGTCAATACAGCAAGGGTTTCATGGCTACGGGTTGTAATGACCCGATCGAAAACCTGCAAAAGGTAAATGGGCTGAGCCAGCAAAAACAGATTCATGAACGTACTGAACACGCCAATGGCGACAAACCATTTGATAAAACGGGAACGGACAATCATTTTTTTCCACCATGTCATGCCTCAAGGTGGACCGATCATATTCCAGCTTTCGCCAACGTCATTCCCAAAAACACGATGCTTCGGCGTGAAAATTCACAAGCCGCCAGTTAAGCCGTTAACAGGATCTCTCAGCCCCCTCTGGAAGAATACGCCTTGCCCGGACGGTGAACGTTCGCGGCGCCAACCCTGGCGAAAGCCAGCTCTTTTCAACCGACTATTCATTGAGGAACAACATCATGGGCATTTTTAATGTTTCCGTTGACGGAACCCCCAACGCCGACACTATTGACCTGCCTTTGAGCAGCGATTTCGACATCACGGTTCATGGCTATCAAGACAACGATACGCTGAGCACCGGCGATGGCGATGACGCGTTGTATGGCGACGAAGGCAATGACAGCCTCGACGGCCGGGGCGGCGCCGACATTCTTCGTGGCGGCGACGGTGATGACACCTTGCGCTACGACGCCGACGACACCGCGGTCGACGGGGGAGAAAACGCGGACGCCTCCGACGATTTCGACACCGTTGAGGTTGATCCCGCCAGCTCGGGCGTATTCGACTTTTCCGAAGCCGGCCTGGCCAATATCGAGCAAATCGACCTGGGCGCCGGCGCGGGCAATGCGTTCCACATGGTGGGCCACGACCTTCCCGGGCCTCTGGAGATTGGGGTAAGCGTGGCCGATGTCGAATCCGCCACCGACAGCAACAACGCACTGGTGGTTTCAGGGGACGCCAACGATAGCGTCAACCTTTCCAATGCCGAATGGACGCTCTCGATGAGCGGCGTGGAAGCCGTCCCGTCAAGCACGGAACTCTATGACATCTACGAGGCCGCTGACGGCAGCGGCGCCATGCTGGTGGTGGACAGTGACATCAATATCACCTGACGCCTTTTCCGGCGAAAGGCCCGCTTTTGCGGGCCTTTCCTTTCTGAAAAAGAGCGAAATCCCCGGGAACAGCTATAATTTCGAACATGTGTCACCGGTCGACATCTCCCCGCGCGGGATCGGATCGATATACTCATCCGGGTTTGCTTGCCCAACTGAGTCCGGTTTTTCTCGCGCTGTTGCTTTCGAAACCCTGCCACGCTCAATCGTTGAACCAAATTCCAATCGCGCCCCCCCGGCACGCGACCAAAGTGCTTCC
Organism: Gammaproteobacteria bacterium; assembly: GCA_011330835.1. Lineage (GTDB taxonomy): Bacteria > Pseudomonadota > Gammaproteobacteria > UWMA-0217 > UWMA-0217 > HyVt-560. The sequence continues at coordinate 14,565 of DRPO01000319.1, forward strand.
TGAACTCCCGGTCGGGGAAAATAACGCCGAACTTCCGCTTGTTGTTGCTCCACGGTTAAGGGAGATTCGTTTCGAAGGCAATCAGCTCTTCAGTCAGTCGGAGCTACGCAAGGCCGTCGAAAAGTATGTGAACCGCGTTATCACAGCGGATGATCTACAGCGCATTCGCGAACAGATCACGCGCTACTATGTCGATCATGGCTATATCAATTCGCAAGCCATTATTCCCGACCAGTCGCTAGATACCGGCGTCTTGACTGTTCGGGTGCTGGAAGGGAAACTCGGCGATATCCGGATTTTCGATTTTCAGAATCTCCGCATTCGCCCGGAGCATATTTCCCATCGCCTGAAGCGCCCATCCGATCAGGCGCTCGATATCAATCGCCTTGGACGGCGTCTACGGCTTTTACATCAGAAGCCCATTATCGAAAGTTTGCAAACGGAACTGGCGCCCGGCCTCAAACCCGCCGAAAGCATCCTCAATGTTCGGGTGCGCGAGGCCAGGCGTTACCGTTATGGCGCGTCCGTGAACAACGCCCGATCCCCGAGCATCGGCGAATACCGGGTAGAAGGCTGGTGGCGGGATCAGGATTTGACGCGCCGCGCGGACCAGCTTTCCGTTACGGCGGGCCTTACCGCCGGGCTAAAGGATGTCGCCATAGACTACCAGCTGCCGGTTGGCGCGAACGATGCGGCCCTGCGCCTCGCCGCCAGCCACAGCGAGTCCGCGATTATCGAGGAGCCCTTCGATCAGATCAATATTTCCAGCACGACAAGCTCCGCGTCGCTGGCCTGGGATTTCCCGCTAATCCATTATCCCGACCGTTCGCTCATCAATACCTTTTCCCTGGAAAAAAGACGTAGCAAGAGCCTGCTGGGCGGCGAACCTTTCGAATTTTCACCTGGCGCGAGCAATGGCGTTGCGCGGGTATCCGTCTTGCGCTGGAGCCTCGAAGGCGTGCGAAAATCAGGAAACGCCATTCTCGCCTTCAATTCGCGTTTCAGTTTTGGCCTGGGCGGGCTTGGGGGAGGCACGGAAAACATCGGCTCCGCGCCGGACGGAAACTTTTTCGACTGGTTCGGACAATTCCAGTGGGTCAAACGATTCGGGAAATTCAAGTCGCTGCTGCGATTGCAAGCGCAACGCAGCAGGGATAAGCTGCTGGCGCTTGAAAAATACGGCCTCGGCGGCGCGCGCTCGGTGCGAGGTTATCGGGAGAACCTGTTCGTGCGGGACGAGGGCTGGATGGCGTCTATCGAAACTCGTTACGCCCTGATGGCGGGAAAGCTGGAGCTGGCGCTGTTTTTCGACAGCGGCGGGGCGCGCAATCTGGGCTCCAGCGAATCCAGCGAAACGCTGGAAAGCGTCGGCCTGGGGCTGCGCTGGCATCCGCTCGCCAGTCTGCAAATGCAAGGCTATTGGGCGCAACCGTTGAAATCGGTCGAACTGGGCGCCAACCGGGGACTTCAGGATCGGGGGCTTCACTTTTCGCTGGAATACGAGTTTTAACCCGTATCCTTATACTTCTCGCGCCCCCTTCGTCATTCCGGGCTGAGTGGAGCGAAGACCCGGAATCCAGGTCGTGACGCTGGATTCCCGCCGTCGCGGGAATGACGGGGCAAGATGCGCCGACATAGTGAGCTTCAAGAAGTTATTTCGCGCGTTCACCTTTGGTTTAGCCTCTCGCGGGAGCACAAACTGGCTCCGAGGCTCCGGCGCGGAATTCTCAAAGCGGCAATTTCTACACGTTTCTCCGAGCGGATTGAGCCATAGCCCGCCAGCAACGCGTCGGGGGAGGCGCCAACACCCTGCCGGTTGCCAATGTGCAGGCTGCTAGCATGACTTGCTTGGGAGACGCAACGGTTGTTCAGCAATGCGGATGCGTCATGGAAATTTTCGGGCAGTTGCAGTATCCCCGTCGTGGCGTCCACATCCGGTGTCTGAAATTCGACCACGCCATCCACGCCCTGGGCGGTTTTGGCCTTGGCCTGGATGTTGTTCTCTCCACCCATGGGGCGAAGCACCGATTGCATTTTGATGAAAATGTTGCCCCCGGTTCCGGCTGCCGTATTGGCGGTGATTCTCGAATCTTCAGTCAATAAGAGCAGGTTGCGTTTACCTGTCCCGGTGATGTGAATTGCTCCGCCATTGCCTTCTCCCCTTTTTGACGATGTGGTGATGGCGCCCCCATCGAGGAGATGTACCAACCCCCGGCTCGTAATGTTGATATTGCCCGCATCGGAGCCGATAGTGTCGACGCCAATCACGGAAGCCTCTCCGGATACCGACAGCTGACGGTTATCGCTGATGGTGATATTACCGGACACGGCGGATCCGAAACTGGACGCCGTTATGCGCCCGCCGTCCGCGATGGTGATCGAATCGGAATGAATCTCGATTTCACCGCCAGCGCCCTCGCCAAATGTTCGGCTGAAAATGCCCCCCTCCTTGCCACTGATCGTCAGGCGGTCATTGCCCTCGATTACAACTTTCCCGCCGGAACCCGTTCCGGAATTCTGGTTAATGATCTTGCCGTCGGCCAAGTCGATTTGCCGGGCGTTGATCGTGATGTCGCCCGATTTAAGGTTGATTTGTTCGGAATCTCCAGTCGTTGTGGCTTGTATTTCTCCTCCATCCCGAATTGTTACCGACGTTGCTTTAATGGTGATATTGCCCGCGATACTGGAGCCGCCAGAGGCGCTTGCGTCGATCTGGCTTTCCTCTCCGTTAAGTATGATACGCGCATACGCACCTCCCTCCAGCTCAATATGGCCTGCGCGACCGGTGTCGGTTGTCCGCGTGGCGATCTCACTTCCGCCATTGATTTCCAGAAGGTCAAAATCACGAACCGTAACCAACGGCCTTTCCTGGACACCGAAGTTCGTTTTGCTACCGATCAATTGATCGCCAGCGTACA
>DRPO01000320.1 GCA_011330835.1 Gammaproteobacteria bacterium
ATGTTGCCTAGTCCACCTTTCATAAGCTCTCCTGGACGGGTTTGATGGATCCGGGAATGATATCAGCCCCAAACTGTTTTTGAATCTCCCCCACCACCGGGTCGGCGGCGATCGCGGCTTCGGCTTCGAGTTGACGACGCTCATTCTCGGCGCGCTGTTTCTCCGCCGGCGAGGACAGGCTGGCCTCGCTGATCCGCAGGCGCAGCTTGACCGGATGACCCAGATGATCGCTCAACGCCCTGGAGAGCTTGTTCACGATGGAATCGGTTTTCAACGATTCGTGGCGTTTTTCCAGTGTCAGCGACACCGTATCGCCGTCGATGCCTTCCAGCGCGCAATGCGAAGCGAAGGCGCGCGCCATGCCGCTGAGCGACAGGCTGGCGAGCAGGCCTTCCCAATCATCGGTCGCCGGCGGCGAGGCGGGGGCGGAAGCGGGCGGAGGCGGCGCGGCGCTGGCGGTTGCCGGAGCGGCGGAAGCCTGTCGCCCTGGCGGCGATGATGGCTTCGAGGGAGGCGGTCGACGGGGCGGCTCGTCTCCGCCGCTGGCCGGGCGAAAGGCAAGCATTCTCAGCAGCGCCATTTCCAGCGCATGGCGCGGGTCGGGAATCAGCGACAAGTCGCGACGGGCGCGCACCGCGATCTCGTAATAGAGCTGGATGTCCTCCGGCGACATCTTCGCCGCGATCCCCGACAGCTCGTGAACATCCAGCCCGTGCATTTCCAGGCTGCCGGGAATGTGCTGGGCCAGCGCCAGATCGTGCAGCAGCGTAATCAGCGACGCCAGCACCGCGTCATAATCCGGCGACAGAGCCGCCAGCTCATCGACGCATTGCATCACCGCCTCGCTGTCGCCCTCGGCCACCGCCAACACCATGCGGTTGAGATGGGTGCGCGAGATGCTGCCCAGCATCTGGCCGATATCCGCCTCGGTGACCTGACCATCGCCGAACGCAATGCCCTGATCGAGCAGGCTCAGCGCATCGCGCAGACTGCCCTCGGCCGCATGCGCCAGATGCCGCAACGCCGGCTGTTCGAAGGCCACGGACTCGGCTTCGAGGATCTTCCGCAAATGACCGGCGATCAGATCTTCCGGAACCCGCTTGAGGTTGAATTGCAGGCACCGCGACAACACCGTGACCGGCAACTTCTGCGGATCCGTGGTCGCCAGCAGGAACTTGACATGCGCCGGCGGCTCTTCCAGCGTTTTCAGCAGCGCATTGAAGCTGTGCGTGGACAGCATGTGCACTTCGTCGATCAGATAGACCTTGAACCGTCCGCTGGCGGGCGCGTACTGCACGTTGTCCAGCAACTCGCGGGTGTCATCGACCTTGGTGCGGGAAGCGGCGTCCACCTCGATCAGGTCGACAAACCGTCCCTCGGCGATCTCCGTGCAGGCCTGGCACTGGCCGCAGGGCTTCGAGGACACCCCCGCCTCGCAGTTGAAACACTTGGCCAGAATCCGCGCCAGCGTCGTCTTGCCCACCCCGCGCGTGCCGGTGAACAGATAGGCGTGATGCAAACGCTGATTGTCCAGCGCATTGATCATCGCCCGCAGCACATGCTCCTGGCCAACAATCTCGTCGAACGTCGCGGGACGCCATTTGCGCGCCAGAACCTGGTAACTCACCGAGGAAAAACTCCGCTGGTTGACGCGCTGGAAACTGGATTCAGGGACATGGGACAAACGCGCGGGCAAGAATAAAGAGGAACCTGCCCCAGCCACACTCCGGCGCCCGAGTCCACCACTACCGTTGCTCCCTTCCGGGTCTGGCGGGGTTCGCAGTTTATCGTCGCGAGAGAACCAGTGCAGATCACCATATCTTGCGCAAGCCAGCGAGAAAACAAGCAAACTTGCAGAGCGGCGAATTATGGGGGAAGATG
>DRPO01000321.1 GCA_011330835.1 Gammaproteobacteria bacterium
CCCGCGAAAGCGGGAATCCAGCGCTGCGGTCTGGATTCCGGGTCTTCGCTCCACTCAGCCCGGAATGACGGGGGGGCGGGATAGTCTCGGTTTTGAGAGGGAGAATTAAAACGTGCTGTTGTTCCAGCCCCACATGTGGCGTTCGGGGCTACTGAATTCGATGTAGATTCGTTCGGGAGGGACGCCGAGTTCCCGGTGGATCAGTTCGCAGAGCGTCGCGGAGTATTCGGCGGTCTTGTTCTCGGGCAGCCCAAGGCTTTTGAGTTGCGCATAGGCCGCGGGCGCATGGGAGCCGGCGAAGCAGAGATCCTGGGCCATTTTGAGGTTGACCATGACGTACTGTTCCGGTTTGCCCAGCATTTCCGCGACGGCTTTCGACAGTGCGGTCGTGATGTGCGCGCTGTTGTTTTCTTCGTCATCGAGTTTGACGTTGGTTTCGATTGAAAGCAGGGGCATGGTGAGTTTCCTCCGGAGTGGTATTGCAAGATACGCGCCCAAGAATACCCCATTGAGTCCGCGTAGTGTGGATCAAGCGAAGCGGATCCACCGGCTTGCTTGTTCCCCGAAATGGATCCCGGCTTTCGCCGGGATGACGACATGAAGGGGCCGGGATGACGACATCAAGCCGCTGGGATGATGGCTATTCCTCTCGGTCATCCCGGCGAACGCCGGGATCCAGGTGGTTACTGGCAGAGTTCCTTGATTTGCTTGCGCAGCCGCTGGATGCGTTTTTCCCGCTCGTCCTGGGGGATGACCCGGTATTCGCCATTGACCATTTCCCTGACGTGACTGTTGTTCTCCAATACCATGAGGTTGTTTTTGGAGGTGAGGCAGTTTTCCTTGCGGATCATGGCCATTTTGGCCAGTTGTTCCTTGTCGGCTTCTTCCAGCCCGGTTTGCGCGTCGTCGTTGGTTTTCGATGCGGCGACCGGTTTTGGCGGGGCGTGGCGGGTTGGCGCGCTGACGGCGACGTTGATCTCGGTTGCCGGGGTGTCTCCCGGCGGGAATTGTGAATAGTGGACTTGTCCGGATTTGTCGATCCATTTGTAAGGGCCCGCCATGACGGCGCCGGAGACCAGCAGCAGGAGGGGCGGCAGGAGAAGGTCGAGTGTGTTCCTCAGCATGATCAGACTCTTTGGTGGACGTTCCACTGGCAGAGTCTAGCAAATTGGCGGGTGGGCGGTGTGTGAAATCCGCGTATCTTCGATTGTCGCCGGTCGCGCCTGACCTGAAATCTCTCCCGCTCGTCCGGTGTTGTGGGTTCTGTTCCGGCGCGGCGGGGACACCGGAGTTGAAAAGCCCTCACAGAGCCGCTACTTATATTAGCAATTTCTAATATGCTTCTGCTATGCTTCGCTCAACTCGAATTTGAAAGGTAGGAAATAATCATGAAATCTTTATTGATAGCGCTGTTGTTGCCGCTCGCCGCGCATGCGGCCGGGCCGTTGCCGTTTTCGACCGCGAAGGTGGTCGAGGAGCAGGTTTCCAAGGAACGCAAGCTGGATGGCGTGGTGGAGGCGGTCAACAAGACGACCGTTTCAGCGCAGACTGCCGGGCAGGTGGAGGCCGTCTATTACGATGTCGATGATTACGTCGAGCAGGGACAGGTCATCGTCAAGCTGAAGGCCAAGAAGCAGTCGGCGGGCGCGAGACAGGCCCGGGCGCATCTGGCGGAGGCGCGGGCCCGTCTTGAGCAGGCTCGCAAGGAGTACAAGCGGGTCAAGAGCATTTACGAGCGCAACCTGGTTTCCAAATCCAAGCTGGATGCGGCCAAGGCCGAGCTGGATTCGGCCCGGGCGCGGCTGGCGGCCGCCAAGGCGCAGTTGGTCAAGGCCGGGGAGCAATTGGGGGATACCGAGGTGCGCGCGCCGTATTCCGGTATTGTCACCGAGCGTCATGTGCAGCCGGGGGAGTTTGTCAACGTGGGCCAGAAGCTGATGACGGGCATTTCGCTCGACAAGTTGCGCATCAGCGTCGATGTGCCTCAGAGCCTGATTAACAAGGTGCGCAAGTACAAGAAGGCGCGGTTGGTTGATGGCGAGCGCGGCAGCATTCGCGTGACCAATCTGACGTTCTTTCCCTATGCGGATCCCGGAACCAACACGTTCAAGGTTCGACTCAATCTGGCGGAGAAGGTCAAGGGGCTTTTTCCCGGCATGTTCGTCAAGGCGGCGTTTGTCGTGGGCAAGCAGAAGCAGTTGGTGATTCCGGCGCGGGCCGTGGCCTATCGCGGTGAGGTTACTGGCGTCTATGTGCTGGATGAGCGCGGGATGCCCCGGTTCCGGTATGTGCGTCTGGGCCAGCGCGCCGAGGGCGGCAAGGTGGTGGTGCTGGCGGGGCTGAGCGCCGGAGAGACCATAGCGCTCGATCCGATCGCGGCGGGCATCTACCGCAAGCGCGAGGCGGATGGCGACGCGGTTGGCGGCGGGGAGGAGCAGGCCCATGAGTGAGCAATTTGGCATATCGGGCCGCATCGCGCAAAAGTTTCAGAACAGTGAGATCACGCCGCTGCTGGCGTTGGTGGGGCTGTTGCTGGGGCTGTTCGCGATCAGCATTACGCCGCGCGAGGAAGAGCCGCAGATCAATGTGACTTTCGCCAACGTGTTCATCCCGTTCCCCGGCGCCAGCGCCCAGGAGGTGGAGAATCTGGTGTCCGGGCCGGCGGAGCAGGTGTTGTCGGAGATCCAGGGCCTCAAGCACGTTTACTCTTCCTCTTATCCGGGGATGTCGGTCCTGACGGTTCAGTTCAAGGTGGGCGAGGATCGCACCGATGCGCTGGTGCGCCTGTACAACAAGATCGCTTCCAATCAGGACTGGCTGCCGCCCAATCTGGGCGTCATGCAACCGCTCATCAAGCCCAAGGGCATCGACGACGTGCCCATTGTCGGCGTGACCCTGTGGTCCGACAATCCGGAGATGGGCGGCTACGAGTTGTTGCAGGTGGCGCACGCCATCGAGTCTGAACTCAAGCGCGTGCCCGGCACCCGGGATATCTACACCATCGGCGGCGCGCCCAACGTGGTGTCGGTCAAGCTCGACCCGCAGAAGATGGCGGGTTACGGCATCGCGCTGGAGGATTTGCGACTCTCGCTGCAGGCCGCCAACACCTCCAGGGACGCGGTGTCGGTCACGCGCGACGATCAGGAAATCCAGGTGCGGGCGGGCGTCTTTCTGACCACGCCGGACCAGATCGAGGATCTGATCGTCGGCATGTTCCACAACAAGCCGGTCTACCTGCGCGATGTCGCCACCGTCACCCAGGGGCCGTCGCAGCCGAAACACTATGTGGCCTACACCGAACCCGACGTGGTGGACAACACGCCGGCGGTGACGCTGGTGGTGGCCAAGAAGGCCGGCGAGAACGCGGTGCGCATCGCCGAGGCGGTCAACAAGCGTCTCGAGCAGCTCAAGGGCATTTACATTCCCGATGATGTGCAGTACCGGATCACCCGCGACTACGGCGCCACGGCGGACGCCAAGGCGGAGAAGCTGATCCACAAGCTGCTGTTCGCCACGGCTTCGGTCGTTATTCTCGTCTGGCTGACGATGGGCTGGCGCGAGGCGTTCATCGTTGGCTCGGCGATCATCATCACGTTGATGATGACCCTGTTCGCCTCCTGGGCCTGGGGCTTTACGCTGAACCGGGTATCGCTGTTCGCGCTGATCTTTTCCATCGGCATCCTGGTGGATGACGCCATTGTCGTGGTTGAGAATATTCACCGTCACATGATCATGGGCGGTCGGAAACTGCTCGAAGCGATTCCCTACGCGGTGGACGAGGTCGGCGGGCCGACCATCCTGGCGACTTTTACCGTCATTGCCGCGTTGCTGCCGATGGCTTTCGTCACCGGGCTGATGGGGCCGTACATGAGCCCGATTCCGATCAACGCCAGCATGGGGATGCTGATCTCGCTGGCGGTGGCCTATGTGGTCACGCCGTGGTTGACCTACAAGACGCTGAAGAACGTCAATTTTCATGGTCACGGCGGGCAGGGCGTGCCCGACTGGCTGATGAGCCTGTTCGAGCGCGTCATGGGGCCGTTGCTGGCGAAGAAGTCGCGTCGGTTCGGTTTGTATGCCGTGCTGGCGCTGCTGATCGTCGGCTCGGTCGGGCTGGCGGCGGCGAAGATCGTCGTGCTGAAAATGTTGCCTTTCGACAACAAGTCGGAATTCCAGATTGTGGTCGATATGCCCGAGGGGACCAGTCTGGAGCGCACCAAGCTGGTGCTCGACGAGATTGCCCAATACATGTCCCGGGTCGAGGAGGTCAAGGATCTGGAAACCTACGCGGGCACGGCCGCGCCGATCAATTTCAACGGCCTGGTGCGTCAATACTACCTGCGCAAGGAGGCCAACATGGGCGACGTGCAGGTGAACCTGGTGGACAAGCATCACCGCGATCGCAAGAGCCATGAGATCGCCCAGTCGATCCAGAAGCCGATGGAGGCGATCGCGAAAAAATACGGCGCCAATATCAAGGTCGTCGAGGTTCCGCCCGGTCCGCCGGTGCTGTCGCCGATCGTCGCCGAGGTCTATGGCCTGGACTACGACGGCCAGATCGCCGTGGC
>DRPO01000322.1 GCA_011330835.1 Gammaproteobacteria bacterium
GGGTGATGGTGGCGACGCCATTGCCGGTTTTTTCCGTATGGGCGTTTTTGCTCATGGTTGCTGTCCGTAGAGTTCGTCGAGCGGGATCGAGAGCTCTTTTTCGTTGACGATGCGGGCGTGCGAGCGCCGCGGTTCCCGCACGCCGCGGGAATGGGCGATCACACCAATTTCATAGCACATATTTTGCACATAGTTTTTGATCCGCACGGCCTTGATCGCGGGATCGAGCTCTTTTTGCAGCCGGGGTCTCGATTCCGGGTCTTCGCTCCACTCAGCCCGGAATGACGAGAGGGAGTTCTCTCGGTTTGGGGTCTTCGGCTCGGCTCATTCAAACAATGAGCGGAACGAGGCGGCGGCTTTGGCGATGTCTCCGCTGCGCCAGAGGCTGCTGATGACGGCGATCATGCTGGCGCCGGATTGAATCAGGCGGGGGGCGTTGTCCAGGGTGATGCCGCCGATGGCGCAGGCTGGAGTGGGTTGGGTGCGCCAGGTTTCGAGCAGCTTGGGTTCGGCGCGGGCGGCGTCGGGCTTGGTTGGCGAAGGGTAGAAGCTGCCGAAGGCGATATAGTCGGCGCCTTGTCGCTGGGCTTGTCGGGCGCGTTGCGGGTCGTTGTAGCAGGAAACGCCGATCAGCGCTTGCGGGCCCAGCAGGCGGCGGGCGGCGGCGATGTCGCCATCGTTTCGCCCGAGGTGGACGCCGTCGGCGCCGATGGCGGCGGCGAGAGCCGCGTCGTCGTTGATGATAAGCGTGGCGTGGTAGCGGTCGCAGAGTGCGCGCAGGCGTTGGGTTTCGGTTCTTTGCTGGTCGGGGTCGCCGGATTTGTTGCGGTATTGCAGCAGCCTCAGGCCGGCGCGCAGGGCTTGTTCGACATCGGACAGCAGTCGGTCGCCGCGATGTTGGCCGGTGATGGCGTAGAGGCCGCGAAGCCGGTTGTCAGTCATTGTTGTCGTCAATCCAGAACAGCCGGTTGGGGATGAGTTGGCCCATGCCGAGATGGGAGCCACGCTGGAGCGCGCGCCAGGTGTACTGCTGGGCGGCCTTGATCGCGGCGACGGGTGCTTGTTGCTGGGCCAGAAGGCCGGCGATGGCGGAGGCCAGCGTGCAGCCGGAACCGTGATAGGTGTTGGGCAGGCGCGGCCAGCGGTATTCGTCGAGCTTGCGGTTGTCGCCGTACAGGGTATTGACCACTTCGGGGGTTTTGCGGTGAGCGCCGGTGACGAGCGCGTAGTCGCAGCCGTGGGAGAGTAGGCCCATGGCGGCGGCGTCGAGCGAATCGCTGCCCCGGATCAGCGCCAGGGTTTCGGGGCTGTTGGGGGTGATGACCGTGGTCTGGGGGAGGATCAGTTCGAGCAGCGCCTCGATCACGGCCTCGTCCGCCAGTTCGGCGCCGCCGCCCGCCGCGATCACCGGGTCGAGAATGACGGGTACGCCGGGATAGTCGCGCAGGATTGTCGCGACGGATTCCACCACCAGCGGCGTGGGCATGACGCCGAGCTTGAAGGCGCTGACCGGGATGTCTTCCAGCACCGCGCGGGCCTGTTCGATAATCAGCGTTGGCTCCACCGGCAGCACGTCATGCACGTTGCAAGTCGTCTGGACTGTCAGGCAGGAAGCGATCGGCGCGGTGTGGCAGCCCATGCTGGCGATGGCCTCGATATCCGCCTGAAGGCCGGCGCCTCCGGTCGGGTCGAGGCCGGAGAACGCCATAACAACCGGCGGCGCCGGGGTGTTTTTGCTTGGGGAGTGCATTTGGTTTTAGTCTAGTACATAAGATTGGCGGGCCGCCATGGCCATAGAAGTTAGCTGATGAGAATGGTGATATGAAAACCTGGATGTGTACCGTTTGCGGATGGATTTACGATGAAGAAAAGGGTGATGTCGAGCATGGCCTCGCGCCCGGAACGCGCTGGGAGGATGTTCCGGATGACTGGGTTTGTCCCGAATGCGGAGAAGGCAAGGAGGCGTTTGAGATGATGGAAATTTGATGAGCGGCGCTATGGGGCGAACAGCCGCCGCTCCAGCAAATCGCACAGGCAGTGAATGACGACCAGGTGGATTTCCTGGATGGTGGCGGTTGATTCGGCGGGAGCGCGGATCTCGGTGTCGCTGTCTCCGAGCAGTTGGGCTAGCTGGCCGCCGTCCCCGCCGGTGAGGGCGACGACGGGCATGGCCTGCCGGCGGGCCTGACGCGCGGCGGCGAGGATGTTGGCCGAGTCGCCGGAGGTGCTGATGGCGAGGAGGCTGTCGCCGGGTTTGCCGAGCGATTCGATCTGGCGGGAGAAGATTTTTTCGAAGGCGTAGTCGTTGGCGATGGAGGTCAGTGTCGAGCTGTCGGTGGTCAGGGCGATGGCGGGTAGTCCGGGGCGTTCGGTTTCGAAGCGGTTGAGCAGTTCGGAGGAGAAATGCTGGGCGTCGCCGGCGGAGCCGCCATTGCCGCAGCTCAGTATCTTGCCGCCCTGACGCAGTGTGGCGGCCAGCGTGGTTGCGGCGTTGGCGATGGCGGTCGGCAGCCGGTCTCGGGCGCGCTGCTTGGCGTCGATGCTGTCGGTAAAGCGTTGCCGGATGCGTTCCAGATCGTTCATGGGGTCGGGAGCAATGCGGGTCAGGCGGTAAAGGCGCGGGGAATCCAGTTTATCCGCTGCTCCGCTTCGATGGCAACGACATCGAAGCGGCTGACGGCGTTGGGCGCATGAGCTTGTAGCCAGAGAAGCGCGGTGCGGATGAGCTTGCGCTGCTTGTGGCGGTCGATGCTGGCGGCCGCGCCGCCGTACCGGGAGGATCGGCGGTACCGCACTTCGACGAACACGATGGTTTCGCCGTCGCGCATGATCAGGTCGATTTCTCCGAAGCGCGAGCGGTAGTTGCTGGCGATGTGCGCGAGGCCCTGGCGGCGGAGGAATTTGAGCGCCAGCCGTTCGGCGCTGGCGCCCCGGAACAGCGTTTTCAAGGGTTCAAGGGTTGCCGGGCAGCGACTCGGCGACCGGTTTGCCGTGTTCGAAGCGGGCCCAGCCGAGCAGCCGGTGCACCCGGTTGCGCCGGTCGAGATAGAGGTTGCCGGACAAGCCCTGGAGTTGCAGTTGGCTGGCGGGGCTGTTGAGCAGCTTCAGGCTCAGGTTCAGCGCGTCATAGCCGAATGCGAACAGGCGGGGGTGTTGTTGCGCGATGGCGCTCAGTTCCTCGAATCCGGGTAGTTTCTCGCGCGCCGCTTCCTCGGTGTTGCGCTTGAGCAGCCAGGGGATTTCCGGAAATTCGATGCCATTGAGGTCGCCATCGGCGCTGGGGTCTTCCGCGCCGGAGAAGATGTGGGAAGTGGAGAAGACCGGCAAGTGGCCGAGAAAATGATATTTCAGCAGCGGTTTGAGCAGGCGCCCCTGTCGCGGCGTGGCGACGATAAAGATGGCGTCGGGTTCGATCTCGGCTCTATTGTCGGCGACCTTGAAGGTCTTCTGGATCACCGAGGACAGGTCGTGGTTGCGGGGGTTGAACGCGCCTTGGGCGATGACTTCCAGCCCCACCGCGCCGGCCTGCTGCCGGAAGGCTTCGGATACCCGTTGTCCCCAATGGGAGTCTGGCGCCAGGATAGCGACGCGGCTGTATCCGCGTTCGGCGATCTTGCTGGCCGCCGCGTGCGCCTCGTCTTCGGGCAGCAGCGCGAACTGGTACAGGCCGGGGTTGAACAGGTTGACGTCGTTGCCGTAGTTGAGCGTGATGGCCGGAATGTCGGCGGCCTGACGCGTCAGCGTATCGACCTTCTGTTTGTCCATCGGGCCGAGCGCCAGCTCCGCGCCTTCGGCGGCGGCCTGTTGGTACAGCGCGGTGATATCGCCCTGCGATGAGTCGTAGACGCGGGTCAGCAACGGGCTGCCGGCGGGCAGTCGGCTCTGGGCGGCTTCGATGCCTTCGAGGATGACCTGCGAGAGCGCGCCGTAGCGTCCCAGGCGCGGGAGCAGGATCGCGATCTGATGCGGGTCGGTCGAGGCGTTGGCGAACAGGCGTTTTTCGATCTTCGGGGCGACGTAGGCGCTGGCCGGGTGGTCGGGATAGCGTCGTTGCCAGCGTTGAAAGGCGTTGCGCTGCCGTGCGCCGCTGTAGGCCTTGTCGATCAGAGCCAGCTCCAGCCAACCTTTTTCGGTGTCCGCGCGGGCGCGACCGAGGCGGTTTTGCAGTTGTTGGGGCGACAGGGTCCGCAATTCATTCCAGTATTCGAAGGTCGCCGTCATTTCGGCGGGCTCCGGCGTTTTTGGAGAGATCTGGCCGGTGGCGATCAGGCGGCGGTTGGCTTCGTTGGCCAGCGCCTCGATTTGCTTGCGAATCGAGCGGGGCAGTTTGTCCGCGGGGAATTCCAGTTGCTTGAGAACGCCCTGGTAGTCGCCGTTGCGTCGCGCGATGCGGGCCGCCATCAGGCGCAGTCGGGCTTTCATCGTGGGGTTCAGGCGCGACTCGTCCGTTCCCTGAACGATGGTTTCCGCCTGTTGGGGATTGCTCGCCATCCAGGCCATTTCCGCCGCCTTGACGCGCCACGGCTCGCCCGACTCCGGCGTGGGCATCTTGCGGGCGGTGATCAGGTACATGTCCGCCGCCTGCTGGTAATTATGCGTTTTCTCGTAGTAGCGGGCCTGCTCGATCGGGGTGGTGTCGGGCGAGGGTTCGATGATTTCAGCCGACGCGATGCTCGCAAGAAAGAGCAGCAGCACAAGCGTCAGGCTTTGAACAAGGGATTGGTGTTGGCGCATACTCGATGCATTTGCGGATTTGAATCCGCCTATTCTATCCGACCCGCGAGGAGCTGTCTTGAAACAAGCGAACAGATGCGAAGCCGGTACGCTTTTTGTCGTGGCGACGCCGATCGGCAACCTGGGCGATCTCAGCCCGCGGGCGCTGGAGACGCTGAAAACGGTGGATCTGGTGGCGGCCGAGGATACCCGTCACAGCGGCGCCTTGCTGAGCCATTTCGGGATTCGCAAGAAGCGGGTCAGTCTGCACAGCCACAATGAAGCAGCGCAGTCTGAACAACTGCTGGCTCGCCTGCTGGCGGGGGAGTCGGTGGCGCTGGTTTCCGACGCGGGCACGCCGCTGATCAGCGATCCCGGGTTTCCGTTGATTCGCGCCGCGCGGGAGCACGGCGTTCGCGTGGTTCCCATCCCCGGGCCGAGCGCCGTGATCGCCGCCCTGTCGGTGGCCGGCTTGCCCAGCGAGCGATTCGCCTTCGAGGGCTTTCTGCCCGCCAAGCGCGCCGCCCGGCGTCAAAAGCTGGAGGCGCTGGCCGGCGAGCCGCGCACGCTGGCGTTCTACGAGTCTCCGCACCGGATTACCGAGATGATGAGCGATCTGGCCGATGTGCTGGGCGGCGATCGGCAAGTGTTTCTGGGGCGTGAGCTGACCAAGCTGCACGAACAGGCCTTTGCGGGAACAGCGCAAGCGGCGCTGGAATGGCTGGGCGCCGATGACCATCACCGCAAGGGCGAATTTGTCGTGATCATCGAGGGCGCTCCGGCGGCGAAAGCGTCACATTCCGACGAGGATCTGCTGCTGAAAACCCTGCTGGAGTATCTCAGCGTCAAGGATGCCTCCCACGCCGCGGCCCGGATCCTCGGCGGCTCCAGAAAGGCGCTCTACAACCGGTTGCTGGCGCTGAAGCCGTGAGTATACCTCTCGCGACCAAGAATACCCCGTTCAGGCCTCGCGTCTTTTCGTCGATAGCTGCGTTGTAAAAACTTGACGTAGCGCCACTATGCCTGCGTTTTTACGCCTTGCTCTCGACGAAAACCTACGCGCCCTGAAAGGGGTATTCTTGGTCGTGAGAGGTATACCTCTTGCGACCAAGAATACCCCATTCAGGCCGCGCATCTTTTCGCCGATAGCTGCGTTGCAAAAACTTGACGTAGCCCCACTATGCCTGCGTTTTTGCGCCTTGCTCTCGACGAAAACCTGCGCACCCTGAATGGGGTATTCTTGATCGCGAGAGGTA
>DRPO01000323.1 GCA_011330835.1 Gammaproteobacteria bacterium
AAGGCTCGCAGGGCCTGTTCTCCATTTTCCGCCTCCGCGCGGATGATCAGTTCCGGCCACAGGCAGGCCAGCCGGTTGCGCAGGTATTGACGCAGATTGGCTTCGTCGTCGGCGATGATCGCGGTTGGAGCGCTCATGTCGCGGTCTTCCCGGTTGGCGAGTCGAGGGGGAGCGTCAGCGTCGCCAGTACGCCCCGGGGAGCGTTGTCTCGTAGCGACAGGACAGCCGAATCGCCGTACAGGGCGTGCAGGCGCTCGCGGATGTTGCGCAGGCCGGTGCGCTGCTTTCCTGCGGTGCGGCCGGTTTCTTGAATGCCTGTTCCGGTATCGGCGACGCGGATCGACAATTGTCCCTCCGTCGCGCTGAAGCGAACATGGATGTCGCCGCCTTCGACGCTGTTTTCCAGTCCGTGTTTCAGGGCGTTTTCCACCAGGGGTTGCACGAGCAGCGGTGGAAGCGGCTGTTCCAGCAGGCCGTCGGGACAGTCGATGCGGTAGGTCAGGCGCTGTCCCATGCGCACCTGCTGGATTCTCAGCCAGGCGTCGAGCAGTTCGATTTCGTCAGCGATGGTGGCGTGATCGTCTCGCGTTCGGCGCAGGCTGGTGCGCAGGAACAGGGCGAGTTCCTCCAGTACCTTTTTGGCGGCGGCGCTGTCCTGGTCGACGAGGCTGATGACATTCGCCAGGGTGTTGAACAGAAAATGGGGTTCGATCTGCGCTTGCAGCAGGCGAAGCCGGCTCTCCATGAGGCGCTTCTCCTGCTCGCTGCGCCTTCGGGCCTCGGCTTCCAGTTCCTGTCGCTGCTCGGCGAGGATGGCCCGGGAGTGGAAAAAATAGGCGATGGCCGCGCCGAAAAGAACGCCGCCGGCGAGCGGAATGGCGATTTCGCCCCTTCCCGGGGCCAGTGGCGCGCCGGTGAGCCACGCGCCCAGCCAGACGCCGATGAGGGTTCCTGCGGGAATGCCGATCAGATAGTTGGACAGCCGGGTCTTGTCCTGGCCGCGAAGGTGGATCAGCGCCTTGATGGTGGCGTAGATGCCGAATCCGATGGCTTCCGATTGCACGAGGTTGGCGACCGGTTCCGCGCCGCGAACGATATACACGAAGACGCCGATCAGGGCGCAGAAGAACGCCAGCCAGAGTACTTCCTGGAGCGGCGACAGCGGTGACGACGCCTGTTTGTGTCCGTGAGTTGTCATTCAGAAGCTGCCGCGCCAGCTCAGGTAGAAGGCCAGGTCTTCGGGCAACCGGGCATAGGCCGAATCGGATGCGCCGCCAAATGCCCTCAGGCCCGCCTCGAGACGCTGTCTGTCGAGCGCGTGGCCGATGAGCGCGGTGGCGACCCAGCCCCGATCCTCGGGAGTATAGAGGAACTCGAAAACGGGCTCGACGCCGTGGCCCTGCCGGGAGACGCGGATCAGCGCATTCCACTGCCTGAGATTGCTCGCCAGAAAGGCCTGACGATTGTAGGCGATATTGCCGAAGACCGCGGCCGGCGGCGCCTGGCCCGAGTCGAGCAGTCGTCGCTGGGCGCGGGTCAGCGCATCGAGGGCATGCCATTGGTCTTTACCGTAGGCGGTCTGGTCGTACCAGGTCTCGGCCAACAGACCCCAGCCACTGGCGTGCGTCCAGCCGGCGCCGGCGATTGCCCTCAGGCCATTGTGGTACCGCTGGGAGATGAACGGATCGTCTGTCGACAGCGGGACGGCGGAGCCGGCCTCGGCGAGGCGGTTCACGCGGCGAAAATAGTCGCGCTGCCACAGCAGCGACGCGTGCCATTCCAGACTCTCGCCGGGCACGCTGGCGATGCCGGCGCCCAGTTGCAGCTTCTCGCGTCGGCTGAGCCGCGCCACCAGGTGCAGGTCGCCGGCGTCGAGATTGCCGTAGTATTTCAGCGCCAGGGACTCGTCTTTGGCGGGGTTCGCCGCGTTCCGTCCCCTGCCGGGGTTGCTCCAGACCAGGCTCAGCGCGCTGGCGGAGAAGAACTTCTCCCAGGCGAACAGATCGATGCCGCGCAAGGTGTTCTTGTACAGTTCCCGGCGGTTCTCCTGCTGCAACACGTCCAAGGGGCGGAAGCCAAAACCCACCCCCCAACCGACGATTTTCCGGCCGATGGTGATGTCCTGACCGGCGAGCCGGGTATCGAGATAAAGCTCGTTGAAAAAACCGTCCTGCCGGGGCTTCTCCTTTTCGACGACCCGGTTGCGAAGCGTTGCGGTGGCGTTGAAACCGCCTTTCTGCCAACTCAGCTCCAGGTTCTGCTGGCTGG